>JBDTOW010000247.1:0-6308 GCA_039933075.1 Verrucomicrobiota bacterium
TGGCGGGGCGTGCAGGAAAAGCGGCGTCGTGCCGTCGTGCCGCCGCAGTCCAAGGCGCGGGCGGTGCCTTTGGAGTGCGGGGACGTAGTCCGACAAGTCACCGCTTTCGCCAACAGAACGCCTCTGGCCCATCGAAAGTGGCAACTCCGAAGACTCCGTTGCCGCAGTCCAAAATCTGGCGGAGGAACTGTCCTTGGCACTCATTAAGCCATACAATCAGGTCGTAGCGAAGGTTGGCCTCAGAAGCGAAGGGGCCGATTTTGTTAACCGCCCTGCGCTCTTCCACTGCGCCGCCGACGAAGCGACTTCTTGCTTGCCGAGCGTCCTTCGTCCGCGTGAGCTACACACGTTCGATGCTCCGCTTGATGAAATTGCCGCTGATCCTGCACCTTTACCGGGCTGGAATGTTGTTTGTCGTCGTCTTGCTCGTTCATGAGCAATCGCGATGGTTCGATGCGCAGCGGAGCACGCCGATTTCCATTCGAAAAGCGCGCATGTTCTTCCCCTCAGCCAATCGGGTCCAGCTTCGCGATTTCGAACGCGGCTTGTATTTCGTGACAGACACCCACGGTGATGCATCGGTTGCCTCCTGACAACCTCGCCGCAGACAGACAATCTCATCGGTTACTCCGGCCCGAATAATCTGCTGATTGCGCTCGACAGCCACGGCGCCATCGCCGGCCTCGAACTCCTGCATTCGGGCGACACCGAGGAACGCGTTGAGCGGGTCAAGCACGGCCCCAATTTCCTACGTAATTTCATCGGTTGGAAACCTAACGAAACAGCTCCGCCAAAAATCTCGGGCGTCAGCGGCGCAACCTTAACCAGTTTCGCGATCGCCGAGAGCATCCAACAACGGACGAATACTGATCTGTCGGTATTCAACCGGACGGCCACAACCAACGCTATGCCGGTGCCCTGGCCCGTCTTGACCCTCACCCGCTGGGCCGCGGAAATCAGCCGCGTCACCGACGGTGCGTATGACATCACGGTCGGCGCGCTGGCAAAGCTTTGGGGATTCGGCCCCGCCCCGCCCCGCGCCACCCACCGACCGCGAGATTGCCGCGGCGCTTCTCACGGTCGGCTGGCAAAAGCTCGAAGTGCTCGACGGCATGCTGCGCAAACAACATCCCGCGCTCGAAGTAGATCTTTCCAGCATCGCCAAGGGCTGGGCCATCGATCAAGTAGCTCAACTTCTCGAACGGCGTGGCTACACCAACTTTCTTGTCGAAGCCGGCGGTGAACTCCGTGTCAACGGACGCTGGACCGTCGCCATCGAACACCCGAACCGCACCTCCACGCTCACGAACGAATCGATCGCGACCTCGGGCACTTATCTCCAGAGTTTCCAGTCCGGCGGCCGACAATATTCCCACCTTATCGAACCGCGAACCGGACATCCGATCACCCACCGCACCGTTTCCGTCAGCGTGCGCCACGCCGACTGCGCCCACGCTGACGCCTGGGCCACGGCGTTGAACGTGTTGGGGGCCGAAACCGGACTTCCGTTGGCCGAGCGCCTCGGTCTCGCCGCTCAATTCGTGGTCGAGCGAAATGACGCGAAACTCGAAGTCGAACAAAGCGCAGCCTGGACGGCGCGCGACGCCGTCGCCGGAATGATTTCATCAACTCCCAGTCCGAACGTGAGATAAATAGCTGCGTTTAGCGTGCTGCCAGCGTCCCGCTGGCAGGGCATAGACGTGAAGCGGATCGGCGAGTGGTTTTTGCGTTTCTTGAAGATCGCGTCCCTGTCCGCCGGCAGGATGCCGGCAGCACGCTAAACACATACCACGCCCATTCCGCCTACTTCGGCACGACCCAGACGTTTCGATAAAACACCGGGTTGCCGTGGCCCTGAAGTTGGAGGGGACCGCCGCTCGCGTCCTCGGGCTTTCCGTTGCCAGGGGTCGGTCCTTTCAGCTCGAGGTTCTCATGAATCGGCACGCCGTTGTGTTTGATTGTGACAACGGCGTTTTTGGTTTTCTTTCCGGTTTCGTCGTATTTCGCGGATGTGAAATCCACGTCGTAAGTCTGCCACGTGAGCGGCGGGAAACACATATTTACAGCCGGCTTCGCCAGGGTATAGATGCCGCCGCACTCGTTGTTCTCGCCTTTGAGTCCGAACGAATCGAGCACCTGGAGTTCGTAACGGTCCTGCAAGTAAACGCCGCTGTTGCCGCGGTCCTGTCCCCGACCGAGCGGCTTGAACGGAAGCAGGAATTCGACGTGCGCCGTAAAATTCGTGAAGAACTGTTTACTCGTGGAACCCGCAGCGAGCAAATGGCGGTCGTCCATGTGCCCGCCGGCCCACGCGCCGGCGTTGATGCCGTCGAACAACACGATCGCGCCAGGGGGCGGCTTGGCGCCGAGCGTCAGACTTTTGCGCTCCGTTTTCTCCATTGTGTAGGGGCCGCCACTGTCATTAGTGATGGTAATCTTGCCGTTGGCAAGTTCAGCGCGGTAGTTATTCGGACCGGTGAATACAATCTTATCGCCTTCGCGTTTGCCGGGCGTTTCCTGTTTGTATTCCTTGTCCCAACCGGCACCGGGCAAACCGCCCTTGTAGGTCACCATGCGAAAGTTTCCTTCGCCGAGCGCGATGATCTGCGCGCCGCCCCAATCGTTTTTGTATTCACCCTGGTCCGTGTAGTCCTGCCCGCCCTTGACGGGATCGAGGAATGTTTCGGCTTTTGGTTTATCTTCGGCGGCGTAAATCGCCGTAGCCATTGTGAGCGAGAGAAGCGCGAGCCATTTCATAATCTGTCCTTTGTCAGTTCTTCGTGATGAGATTTGCGATGAGATTTGCGTTTTTGCTGCGCAGACGCAAGTCTCCACCGTCAAGTTCGGACATTTTTCCATGCACTCGTCGAACCCAGGACGGAGATTCTCCCGTAGGGAGAATTGAGAATCGCCCGGCAGTTCACTGCCGGGTTTCGAATTCGCGGTTGCATAAGTCCTGAAGGGACGGCTGAATTCGCCCAATGTCATGGGTCCTCGAAATAGGTGGTGATTCAGCCGTCCCTTTCGGGACTCAGGACGCTTTGGCTGGAAGCCCCACCCTTGAAAGGGCGTTGAAACGCTGAGCTATTGTCGAATGTCCCTCCGGGGGATGCCGGTCAGAATGTCCAAACTCCAGATGTGCAGAACGCAAGTCTGCACCATGATCTCCTGAATCACCGCTAAAGTCGTCAGCAGACCAAGCGATTAACGCCACGCCGATGCGAGCTGGTTCAAAGTCAGCCAGAGCTGGCTGCGCAGTGGTTTGCCATCGGCGGCGTTGAGGTTGTATTTGATTTCCATCTGCATCACGGGCCGCAGCCCGGGCATTTCGATGAACACGGTTTTGCCATCCGGCAGCAAATGAGCCGACGTCACGGCAAGTTCATCGCGCCCTTCCTTGTCGGGGTTCGCCACGGACCAGTCCTTGGAGCCGTATTGCGCGGCGTAGCGATAGTTCCATTGATGGACGGCGTAGCTGCCGAGGTCTTCGGCAACGGCGCGATCGAGCGCTTGCGTGAAAGTGACGGTCAAACCATTGCTGTGCGCGCGCCAGCCGATAGGCAGGTAAACAGGTTTGCCAGTGAACCGCACGCGCTGAAGCGCGCCGTCCTTCAACGCGCTCGTCTGCCAACCCGTGGTGCCGGCAATGTAGAGTTGGCCATCGCGCGGATTGAACGACCCACGATCCGGTCCAGAAAGAAATCGAGCGGGCAGCGGCACAACAGCGCCTTGTGAACCGCCATCGACGGCATCGCGAAGCACCAGCATCAAACCGCAGCGTCCCCAGAGCAGGTGCAGCATTTGCCCCGCAAGCAGACCCCACTGATCCGCCGGTACCCACACCTGGCTGCCGCCAGAGTTATCGACGCCGTGGGGAATCCAGCACAGCGGTGGATCATAACCAAGCGGCCGCCCGGGCACGATCTTTGGTCCGCCATAGCCGTAGTAGCCGCCGGGCCTGATCTCGCAAAGCGCCGATGACGGCGTCCACTCGCCCTGTTGCGGTGCGACGGTAATAATCTTGCCGCCAGGATTGACGCCCATGCCGTTCGGGTTTCGGAATCCGGTTGCCAACGTTTCTTTACGTCGGCCGTCCCGGGAAATTCGATGCAAGCCGCGCGGATCAACAAAATAGAAATTTCCTGCGTCGTCCGTTTCCAGGCTGGTCACGTATTCATGACCGCTGGAAGTATTCATCAGATTGCAGAAGTTTTCGTAGAAGTCGGCCTCGCCGTCGCCGTCCAGGTCGCGCAGGCAAGTGATTTGGTCGCGGCCGAGCACGAAGACCTGCCCGTCGCGCACCTTGAGACCAAGAGCCTGGAACAGGCCCGTGGCAAAACGCTTCCAGTGTAGTTCGCCCAATTTGTCATCAATGCCGGTGACGCGCCAGACGTCGCCGTGAATGCTGCACACGTAGGCTGCGCCGTCGGGTGTGAAGTCCACGCCTGCGAGGAACATCAGTGCTTTCCAAGGATTGTCGTAGGGGACCGTGAGCGTGTCGACAGCGAGAATGTCCGTATCGAGTCCTCGCTGGCCAACCGTCTTCAATTCGGGCATCCAGCGTGCCAGGCCTGGCTGCAGCAGAGGCGCGAGGTCTTCAGTTTCGCTGGAAGCGTTTGCGAATTCGTCGAACTTCGCCAGCAACGCCTTGTCGCCAGCCCAGATCAAAATCTTCGCGCGCTGCGGCATGTCGTGCGCGGCGAATCCAGCGATTAGTGTGCCGTTTTGATTGGTTAGATTGGCGCCGTCGGCGAGGACCAAGACGAGGAGAGCGCTCGTTCCGCGGTCGAGAAAGGCGCGAGCGCGGCCCGGACCGGAGCTGATGGTCACACCGTTGGCGTCAACCGCGACGACGAGTTTTGTTTCGCGGTCGGATGGCGACAGCTCGAGCGAACGAGTTAAGACGCTCAGGCCGGCGCGACTTTCCAGCCACGGCGAATCGAGTACCCGCATGTTGTCCACGGTATATTCGAGCACGACGCGTTTGCCGTGCAGATGCAGTCCAGAGTAGCGATTGCTTGCGCCCAGCCAGCCGGGGCCGACCGGTGAAGTGAAAGTGACATCGCCGGCAATTGCGGGCGCGCGAATAAGGCCAAAACGTGCGGGATCAAATCGGAGAAAGCCACCCAGCCAGCCAGCGCGAAGGGCGCATTGGCCAGTGTCAAAACAAACGGCGCCTTCGTCCTGTTCGCCAACCTTTATTGACAGCGATTTCGCGACCCGGCCATCGGGCAGCTCAAGGTTCGAGGCGAGGAACTGGCCCACATCGGTCCGGTTCCACCGATCATCCACCCAATCGCGCTCGGCTTGTAATGAAGGATCGCCGCCGGAAGAATTAGGTCGAGCTACCCTGGACTGCGCGGCGAGCGAGCGGATTGGCGAATCAATCGATTGGCCGCGCGCGGTGAAAAGCAGGAGGCCGAGCACGACTGTACCGCTCATTCGAAAAAGCCCAGGCGAGCGGAACCGGGCCGGGAGCGACGAAAGGGAAATCATTCGGCTGTCAGGTGCGACGGTGCACTTTGTGAATCGCAGCCTGATCCGTGGGCTTGATAAGCATCTCATCGATGCACACGTGAGGCGGGCGGCTGGCAACCCACACCATCGCCTCCGCGACATCTTCAGCGCTCAGCGGGATTACCCCATCATAAACTTTCTTCGCGCGCGCCGCGTCGCCCTTGAACCGCACCAACGAGAATTCAGTTTCCGCGAACCCGGGATCGATCGTTGCGACCCGCAGGCCAGTCCCACACAGTTCCAGCCGGAGCGCACGAGTGATCTGCAACTCGCCCGCCTTGCTCGCGCAATAAGCCGCGCCGCCTTCATAGGCAACTCGACCCGCAATGGAACCAATATTCAAAATCGTTCCTCCCGGATTGTTCAACATGAGGGGCAACACCGCCCGCGTCACTCGCAACAATCCCAGAACATTGATTTCCATCATCGCTTGCCAATCCTCGTCTTTTCCTTGAGCAACGGGCTCCAAGCCATGCGCTCCGCCGGCATTGTTGATTAAAACATCGATGCGCTCGGTAACCGATCGCGCCCAGTGGACGAATTCTTCGACTTTGCTGGTCTGGCTGACATCAAGAGGATGAAATTGAGCACTGGCTGCCCCGGCCTTCATGGCTTCGGCGGCGACCTTTTCAAGCCGGTCGATTCGCCGCGCACCTAAGAGAAGTCGCGCGCCTTCCGCGCCGAAAGCCTTGGCCGCAGCCGCTCCGAAACCGCTGGAAGCGCCCGTAATCAGGACCCATTTATTGAGCAGGGATGATGGTATAAAAGCAATTGAAAAGCAAGTCGGCGGA
>JBDTOW010000248.1:0-6308 GCA_039933075.1 Verrucomicrobiota bacterium
CACGGGAACGAATCTGCTCACTCTCAAAGGGCACACCTCGTTTCTTTTCTCGGCAGCATTTTCCTCGGATGGCCGGCGCATTGTCACCGCCGGAGGTCATGATCAAACAGCCAAGGTGTGGGACGCGGCCACGGGAACCTATCTCCTCACGCTCGCAGGACACAGGGGTTGGGTCATGTCGGCCGGCTTCTCGCCGGACGGCCAACGAATTGTGACCGGCAGTGAGGATGGGACGGGCAAGGTGTGGGACGCGAGCAGCGGCAAGGAACTGCTCACGTTCAAAGAACACGGCGGTTGGGTCTTTTCGGTGGCGTTCTCTCCAGATGGCCGGTGGATCGTTACGGGCAGTGGGGATCGAGCTTCCAAGGTATGGGAGACCGCTTCAGCGGAGCAGGTCGTGAGTTGGCGCAAGGAAGAGCAAGCGGCCGCCGAGTATCGAGCCGCCCAGGAGCGCGAGCGGGCCGCCGCGGCAAAACGTGATCGCGACTTTCGCGACCAAGACCCAGGGATCGAACACTGGCTGGTGCTGGCCCCGATTGCTTTCGCAGGCACCGACGGCGAAGTGGCCCTGGATCAGGAACAGATTCCGCAGGAGGCCCGTCTCCGCCCACGTGCCGGGGAACGCGTCAACGTTGGTGGAGACGAACGCATCTGGAGCGCGATGCAGCCAAAGGGTCACTGGATTGATTTCAACCAACTCGCGGGAAAAGAGACCGCATTCAGCGTGGCTTACGCGGTTTGCTTTATTGTAAGCGAAACGGATCAGCGCGGGCTGGTCATGAAGGTCGGCAGCGATGATCAGGCGAAAATCTTTCTCAACGAGCGAGAGATCTATCGGCAAACGGCGCCCACGAGCTGGGAGCCGGATCGGGATCAAGTGCCGCGGGTGGAGATAAAAGCCGGTATCAATGTACTCGTGTTCAAGGTGGTGAACGAGAAAGCAGGCTGGGGCGGCTCCGTTCGCTTCACCGATACTACGGGCCAGCCCGTCAAAGGGATCCGAGTGGTGCTGACACCGCCGTAGGCTGCCGCGCACGCCCGGCCCGATCCAAAGCGGCGACTCCGAAGACTCCGTCGACGCAGTCCAAAACCTCGCGGCAGACCGAGGCATCCCTGTCACCCGCTTCGTTTCCGATCTTCACTCGTCGAACAGCGGGAAAAGAAATCTGAAATATTTCCGCTACTTTCGTCAGGCAAACGTCCTGTAGCCACTGACGAGATCGCACGAGGCCTTGGAAGGCTTCGTCGGACCTCGAAACAAAAAACCAAACAAAAACTAAACATCATGAAAACGAACCCTGTTCCAGCTTCCTTAGTGAGCAATGTCCAAACCTTAATTTCGCTGGCCCCGAACATGGGTCTTGGGAGCGCATCGACCGCAACCATTTCCAGGCCCCCTTCAAGTTCTTCATCTGCAACGCCAGCGGCCTGCGCACAGGGAGTGAGGAGGTGACGAAGGACATTCACTTCACTGATGCTTGAACCGGGCCGAAAGAGACCGTTTGCCATAACAAGAAAACAAATGTTTCAGCGCGAGACACGAGAAAGAAATCCATGAAAGTCAAAAGTATTTTTGCCAAGCAATTGAATCGGATCAACCTTCTGTGGTTGGCGACAGCGCTCGTCACCCAACCACTGACCAACGGTATTGGCCAGGTCGCGTACGTAAACTTTGAGGGCAAACAAACCAACCCGCTGCGTCTTTCACCTGACGGATCACGCTTGTTCGCGGTGAACACGCCAGATGCCCGGCTCTCGGTCTTCGATGTTTCCAATCCGTCCAATCCAATCCTGATCGCGGAAATCCCCGTCGGCCTCGAGCCGGTCTCCGTCAATCCACGCTCGAATGACGAAGCGTGGGTCGTGAATGAAGTCGCGGACAGCGTGAGCGTGGTTTCCGTCTCGCGCGGCATCGTCACCGATACCCTCCAGGCCAAGGATGAGCCGGCCGATGTCGTGTTCGCCGCCGGGCGTGCATTCGTCAGTTGTTCGCGGAACAACATCATCCGCGTCTTCGACCTGGACACACACGCGGAACTGGCGGCCATGCCGGTCCTCGGCAACAACCCGCGCGCGCTGGTCACCAGCCCCGACGGGACGATGATCTATGCCGCCTTCGCGCTGTCGGGCAACCGCACCACTCTGGTCCCGCCCAACCTCGCGCCGCCGCAGCCGGCTCCCATCAACATCACGAACGCACCTCCGAAGGTCGGGCTGATCGTTGATGCGACGGATACGAATTGGTCACATGTTATCAGGTACACAATGCCCGACAACGACTTGGTGGAAATTAATGCGCAGTCGCTCGCCATCACGCGCTACTTCTCGGGTGTCGGCACGGTCAACCTCGGTCTGGCCGTGAACCCGGTCAGCGGCGATCTTTTCGTCGCGAATACCGACGCCCGCAACCTGGTTCACTTCGAGCCGGGTGTGCGCGGCCATGCCGTGGATAATCGCCTGACGCGGATTGCCATCGCGAATGGAATCGTGACAGGGTTTGATCTGAATTCAGGAATTGATTACAACGCGCTGCCCAATCCAACCGCCCGGGCGACGGCGCTTGCTCAACCGACAGCCTCGGTCTGCGATCCCAGCGGCGACTTTTTATATGTCGCCGCCTTTGGCACCGATCGCATTGCGCGCGTCGATACCAACGGCAAAGTTCTCGCGCGCATTGAAGTGGGTCCCTCCTCCGGGGCCGTGGTCAATCCTCGCACCAAGCGCGGCCCGCGCGGTCTGGCCCTGAACGCTCTCGCCCAGCGGCTCTATGTCCTGAATCGCATTGCCAACACACTCGCGGTGATCGACACCACCGCCGACACCGTCCTGCGCGAGATTCCGCTGGGAACCTACGACCCCACTCCGACGTTCATTCGCGAGGGTCGAGGGTTTCTCTATGACGCCAAATTGTCCGGGAACGGCACCATGTCGTGCGCCTCCTGCCATGTGGATGCGGAGATGGATATGCTGGCCTGGGACTTGGGCAATCCATTCGGCAAAATGGAGCCCGTCACGGTAGGCGGCGCCGGAGGTGTCTCCATAAGTAGCAATCGGCACCCGATGAAGGGGCCGATGACGACGCAGACTTTGCGCGGTTTGAAGGGGCTGGAACCGCTCCATTGGCGGGGTGATAGGGCAAGCTTTCTTTCGTTCAACATAGCTTTCCCTGATCTTTTCGGCGGCCCGCTGCTCACGAATGCGGACATGGCCGCCTATCGGGATTTCGTCAACAGCATTGTCTTCCAACCCAACCCGAATCAGAAGCTTGACCGAACTCTGCCCACCGAGTTCGCCGGTGCAAGCCCGAGCGCCGGTCGCAACAGCTATCAGAACTTTATCATTGAGCCTGCCTTCGATTTGCGTTGCATCACCTGCCACGCGCCGACGCCGTTTGAATTGCCCGCCGGCAACGGCACGGTGCGGAATATCATACAAGACGCCCGCCTCCGGGACTCCCAGCATTTCAAAGTTCCTCACTTGCGCAATCTTTACCAGAAGATCGGATTCACAAACATACCGGGTGCCGCAAGCATTGCGGGGTTTGGCTTCCTTCACGATGGCAGAGACTCGACGCTCTTCGACCATTTTGCCGCGCCGCGCTTTCTCGTCCTCACCAACGATAGCGTCGTGAAGTCAAACTTGGCGGCGTTGCTCCTGTGTTTCGATACTGGCACCGCTCCGGCCGTGGGCTACACGCGCACGATCACCCCGTCGAACGTCACCACCGCCAGCATTTCCAATGACTGGGCCTTGCTGGAACGTCAGGCAACGCAGCCTTTCCGTGATGCCTTCATCCTGACCGGGTCAGTCACCAACATAAACCTCATCGCCAAGGGCACAATCGACGGCCAGCGTCGCAGCCTCCTCTACCAACCAGCCACGACCAACTATGTGACGGACAAGACCGGCGTCGGCCCCTTCACTCGTGCTGAACTGGCCGCCAAAGTAACGCAAGGAGACACGCTGAGCCTCATGGGTGTTCCCCGCTTGTCCGGTCAGCGAATGGGCATCGACCGCGACTTCAATGGCGTGCTTGACGGCGACGAGGTGTCTCCCTTGTTGACGGCGGTGCGTTCGGAATCCGGCATAACGATTTCGTGGCCGTCGAACATGGTGGGCGTTGTCCTGGAGTCCAGCGAGAACCTTTCGCCCCCGAACTGGACGACTGAAACCAGCGTTCGGAGTGTAGTTGCGGACCGCCTCATGGTTGCGGTCCCGATTGCGAATGCGAATCGGTTTTATCGCCTGCGCGGGCTGTAGCTTCGGTGAGGTCTGGACCGAGCAACAATACTCATCATGGACTGAGCAGGCTTGCTGTCATGACTCAAGCGCTTCGGCATTTTTCGCGACATCGGGCGGCGAGTCTGGCAAGCTCGCCGCAATGCGAACAAGAACGTTCGGGAAGACTGCGCTCCAGCTTCCCATTCTCAGCTTCGGCGCCTCGTCGCTCGGACAGGAATTTGGGAAAGTCTCGCTCGACGAAGCCATTCGGTCGGTCCACGTAGCCCTGGACTGCGGATTAAATTGCATCGACACCTCGCCCTTTTACGGGCGCGGCATGAGCGAGGTGCTGCTCGGTATCGCGTTGCGCGACGTGCCGCGCGACAGTTTCACACTCTGTACCAAGCTCGGTCGTTACGATCTAGCGCACTTTGATTTCTCCGCCAAGCGCGTCATCGAGAGCGTGGACGTGAGCCTGCACCGTCTCGGGACAGATCACTTAGACATCTGCTTTTGCCACGACATCGAGTTCGTCGAGTTGCAGCAGATTGTCGATGAAACTCTGCCGGCGCTCCGCAAAGTGCAGCAGGCGGGGAAAGTGCGTTTTATCGGCTTCAGCGGTTATCCGATGAAGATTTTCAAGTTCATCCTCGACCAGACGCAAGTGGACTGCGTGCTCAGCTACAACCAGTACACGTTGCAGAACACGCGCTTTGCTGACGAACTGGTGCCGTACCTCAAGGCCAAGGGCGTGGGCATTATGAACGCCGGTCCATTCTCCGCCCGGCTGCTCACGAACGCTCCGCTTCCGAAATGGCTTAAGGAACCTGAAGCAGTCAAAGCCGCTGCCCGCCAGGCCGCCGGGCATTGTGCGAAACGCGGCGTGGACATCGCGAAGCTTGCGCTCCAATTTTCGATTGCCAATCCCGACATCACGACCACGATCGCGGGCAGCGCCAACCCGGACAACATCCGCAAATGGGCGCAATGGGCCGCCGAGCCGATCGATCAATCGTTGCTCGCCGAGGTGCTCAAGATTTTCAAACCGGTGAAGAACATCGGACACGTCGAGGGGTTGGCGAAGAATAATTGACCGACGTGGTCCTGCAAGCCCATGCCCATCTTCGATAAGTTGACTCCGGAAGCTATGCGCTGCGGACTCAAGTTCCTAGTCATCGGCGGTCATGCAGTCATTGGGCATGGTTACATGCGGGCGACTGCCGATGCGGATATCTTAATTTGTAAGAACGATCGAGCACAATGGGAAGTGCTGGTGCACCGCCTCGACTACATCGTTGAGCATGACGGCGGAACCTTCCTTCAACTCAAACCGGCCAGCGGCCAAAGCTGGGACTTGGACTTGATGTTGGTCAATAGCGAGACATTTCAGAAGCTTATGGCCGCAGCCAAACCGACCGAGATCGACGGCACTCGTGTGGCCCTTCCGAGTCTCGAACACCTGCTCGCCCTGAAATTACATGCTCTCAAGCACGGGCCTCCGCGCCGGCAAGCCAAGGACCAGGACGACATTGTGAACTTGATCCTCGTCAACAAGTTCAATTTTCGGGCAGAATCATTCCGTCTGATTTGCGAAAAACACGCCGACTTGGAAATTTATGAAAGAATCGTCCGAATCTGCACTCAATGAGGTGTCGGCTGCTTACCGGGCCTCTATCGACTCAGGGCTCGACCTGGAGTTTCCCGATTGGAACGGCCAGCGGGTTCGGCCAAGCACGGTTACAATCGACCAGATGCTTCGCTACTGCGAAGCCATGATGCCTTTGGTGAAGAGTAAACCCGGTCACGCTGAAGCCCGACTGAAGTCCAAGTGCGACGTTGAGTTCAGCTTGTGAACGGCGGCAATCCGGAAAACATCCGCAAATGGGCACAAGCTGAAACGTTTCAGACGTTGGCTGATAAAGTTGAGCGAGCTGAGGCTATTGAAGGCATTCGCCGCGGACTCGAAGAAGCCCAGGCGGGCAAAGGCCGTTCTATACGCCAGGCCATCGAAGCCATCCGCAGGAAGCACCGCATTCCACATCCTTCGTGAGATACGAAGTCCTGATCATGCCTTATGCCGAGGCAGA
>JBDTOW010000249.1:0-6300 GCA_039933075.1 Verrucomicrobiota bacterium
TATGATTGAACCTCTCGCACTTAATCCAACCGCAGTCCGAATTGATGGTCGAAACTCCAACCAGATCAGGCCGATCCGTTTTCAGAACAACATCGCTCCGCATGCGACAGGTTCCACCTTGGTCGAATGGGGTCAAACACGGGTAATCTGCGGAGTGACTGTGGAAGAAACGGTGCCTCGCTGGATGAAGGAACAAAAAGTGTCGGGCGGCTGGCTCACCGCCGAGTATTCGATGCTTCCCTATTCGACCCCGCAACGAAAACAGCGGGATATCGCAAAGGGAAAAATCGACGGTCGTTCGCAGGAGATTCAAAGACTCATCGGCCGTTCAATCCGCGCGGCTGTCGATCTCGAAAAGCTCGGGTCCCGCACCATCTGGATTGATTGCGACGTTCTGCAGGCCGATGGCGGCACACGCACCGCCGCCATTAACGGAGCCTTCGTTGCGCTTAACCTGGCGATCAAAAAGTTGCTCGCCGAAAACAAACTCACGGAGAATCCGCTCCTGGACGCCGTCGCCGCTGTCAGCGTGGGAATCGTCAACGATCAGGTGCTCCTGGATCTTTGCTACGCCGAAGATGTGGCCGCAACCGTCGACATGAACATCGTGATGACTTCCAAAGGTGAATTTGTCGAAGTTCAAGGCAGCGGTGAGGAAGCCACTTTTACGGAGGCACAGCTTTCCGCGATGCTCTCGCTGGCGAAAGGCGGCATTCGACAACTCTTCGACGCTCAGGAGGCCGCGATGAGCGCGCCCTGATCGAGGTTTCCCACTCAATTTCCCGATTTGAACGCGATGAATTCTGTCACACGAATTTATCTGCTTCGTCACGCTGAAGTCGAAACGCGTTTTCAGCGCGTCTTCGGCGGTCGCATCGATATGGATCTATCCCCCCGAGGCCATCAGCAAGCGTTGGCTTTGGCCACTTATATGCGCCGGTTTCAACTGGACGCAATTTACGCAAGCCCGATGAAGCGTGTTCAACAGACGTTGGCGCCGTTGCTCGATGAACGTGAGACGTTGCCAATCGTTATCGATGAATTACGCGAAGTGGATTTTGGGATCTGGACCGGCCTCACCTGGGAGGAAGTCAACACGCGACATAAAATGCGGGCCTCTGAATGGTTGGAGAAGCTCGATCAAGGGGCTATCCCGGACGCGGAATCCGTCCACGATTTTCGCAACCGTTTGGAGCCGTGCCTGCGAAAAATCCTCGGGGAATTTAGCGGCCATACGGTCGCTGTCCTCTGCCACGGCGGGGTTATTCGCATGCTGCTGTCGGTTTTGCTGGATCTGCCGATCCGGAAAATGGCGGGATTTGAAATCGATTACGCCAGCCTGACGCGAGTGGATTGCTTTCCACAACGATCGGAGATCCAGGTGCTCAACTTCACGCCCTGGCGGGATTTAGGATGAACACGAGGCCGCTCTGGCAAATCACAGTAACCGTAGCCGGCGAGGCTGAGGACGCAGTCGGCCAGATGATGGAGCGTCTGTTTGAGCGCCCAACGACCGTTTACTCGCCGGAAGAGACCAGGACGAGCCGGATCTCGGTCTTTTGTGAGAGACAATCGGAATGGAACGCCGCGCGGCGGCAGTCCTTGGTAAGTGAACTCCACCAAATTGAAGCGTGCGGGCTTTGCAGTGGCCCGATCGACATCGCCGTCAAGAAACTAAAGCCGGTCGATTGGACCGAAGCCTGGAGAAGCCATTTCAGGCCGATCGAGGTGGGGCCGGCTTTGCTGGTCAAGCCCAGTTGGAGCAATCGGCAACCGCGAAAGGCGCAGGAAGTCGTCGTGTTGGACCCAGGCTTGAGTTTCGGCACCGGGCAACATCCGACGACCCTGTTCTGCCTTCAACAACTGGTCGAAAGTCGCCTGCCTTCTCGGCCGCAGTCTTTTTTAGATATTGGGACAGGCTCAGGAATCCTGGCGATTGCCGCCGCGAAACTCGGTTACGCCCCCGTTGACGCCATCGACCTTGACTTGGAGGCGATTCGAATTGCCGGACTGAATGCCTTAAAAAATCAGGTCCAAGCTCGCATCTCACTGAGGCGTCAGGACCTGACCAAGTTGCCGCTCAAGAGTCTCGGACGGTACAACGTGGTTTGCGCCAATTTGATTTTCGACTTGCTGCTTCAAGAGTCGCAGCGCATCGTGAAAAGCCTTGCGCCGCAAGGCACCCTCATCCTTGCCGGCATCCTGGGCGACCAGTTCGACGAGGTACGCCGACATTACCAGGAGAAGGGCCTCAAACTCGTTATGGACTCGGCAGACGAAGAGTGGCGATCCGGCAGCTTTATCTTCAATTCCGGATGACGCTTCTGCCGAACCCGTGCCAACCGGCTGTGCGGTTTGTTACACCTGGATAAAAAACCTGCAACGATTCTTGAACGTTTCCATTCCGGAAAGTATCAGATGTACCGAAAACATCATCATGGGCGACTATAACAGCGCTTTAAGGGCTTCCATCGGGCATCGTCAGTTGCGTTGGCATTGTTTCCGCTTATATTGGTCGTCAAGAAAGGATAGTTCAGTCTATGACAAAAACGTTAGACTTCATCTCCGACTTAATCCGCAACCAGAAACATCCATTCCGGCAGGTTGATAACCGCCCTGACAAACCTCAGAAGCATCGCTACGAAAGACGAAAAATAAAGGAATACATAAAACTAGTCGATTGGATCGCGGAACAACAAGCCATCTGATTTAATTAACCCTAAAATTCCTGTAACAAAAAATATGTCTAAGCCACGCCTGTGCGCGGCTTATTTTTTTTGGAGACGCAATTGACCGACAGACTGCCCCAGACGCTCTTCTAACTAACTGTTACTTCATGAGCAACATCTGACGCGCTCGTTTAATTGAGCGGTTCAATTGCCGCTGGTAATGCGCGGGCAGGCCTGTATATTTGCGAGGCAATATCCGTCCTGAATCGGTCACGAACTGCTTGAGTAGATTAACGTTCTTAAAGTCCAAAGCGTCGACCGTAAAATCGATTTTCGGTTTAGGCCGCGGAATACGCACCTCCCCGGCTGAGCCTCTGCCTCGACTATTGCGGTCCCTGGCTGACTTATCGGTATTGGTCTTGCGTGGCATACGGAGTTACTTGACTTCCCGGTGCACAGTGTGCCGCCGGAGAAAGCGATTGTATTTCTTCAGTTCCAGTTTTTCAGTCTTGAGTTTTTTATTTCGCGTGGTGGTGTAGCGAGAGGGCGCTTTGCCTTCCTTCCGCGCTTCCGTGCATTCGATGGTCACGATTTCTCTGGGCATGGATTATTCCTTCTCCTTGGCTGGCTTCTCCTCAACTTCTTCCTCTTCTTCCACCTCCACCGCACTGCCGCTTTCCAATGATCCGAGCGTGCCAAGCCGGCGTTGACGCAATGCGCCTTCCCGCTCCAACTGCGCTTGCGCCTCGACGGTGAAACGGGCCCAGGGAATGGCATCCAACCGCGCTTTGGGTATCGGCTTACCCGTCAACTCGCAAATCCCATAAGTATTCTTCTCGATGCGCTTCAGGGCTTCATCAATTTCGTAAACGGCATCTTGATCCGAGGAAAGCAGGCTGAGAGCGAAATCGCGGTCGAAATTATCAGTGCCCGAATCGGCCATGTGCAAGCTGTAGCCTGGCAGTTCCTGCGCCGATTCTTTCGCCAGCCCATTCATCTGACGAATCAATTGTTCGCGAAGATCCAGCAGGTTATTGTAATACTTTGCCCACTCAGGCTTGACCTTGGCCTGGCCATTTCTGGCAGGAGACGCGACCGTTCCCAAAATCGCCGCAGACGTAGCCGAGCCGAATATCTTACCCTTGGTAGCAGGCATCTTCGATCCCTTTTTTATTGCGTTCTTCTTCGTTGTCACAAATTGAATTATTTACTTCTCCTCCGGCCAACCGCTCTCCGTTTTTGGACGTTCGGCTCCCACGTAATAGAGTGGGTGAATGTACCAAAGCAAAGCAAATGCGCCACAAAAATTTTCAAGAATTTTGAGGAGCAAACTTCATCACCGAATCCAATCTCAGTGGTCCCTTTTGACGGCAATTAATCTCATCGACCAGTCACGAAGTCTATCAGGCGAACCAGTGAGGTCGGGATGTTGCTGGTCAAGGTCAAATCTCATAACCAGAAAAGGAGGAAAGCGAAATTCAGAACAGAAATTCGCACCCACCGCGACCGTGTTTTCCGCTCCAGCCTTTCGGTTGTCGCGACTAACAGCCAAAACACGTCTCAAAAGCCTGAGCGTTTGGGGGAAAAGTTGCCGCAGCCAAATCACGCGACGCGAGGATGCTCAATGCTTATCAACCGTCGTCAATGAGATGGCTACACCGCAGGCGTTCTAATTCTCGCGGTTCGCGGGGCAATCTGCTGCAGCGTTACCTGTTCGTGCTCAGCGATGGGACAGGAATCTTGTAAAAGAGTTGCCATGAGCCGGCCTGCGATCCGAGCTCAACAGAGCTGCGGCGGTACCAGCTCACATGGCCATCCTCGAACAGAAAGTTACCACCGGACGGTTCTCCGTTCTTGACGCGGTGAACGGCAGTGGGAATGGATTTCCCGGCATCGACTACAAACCACCCGACCTTGCCAGTGTTTGACTTCGGATTCCACGTGCCGACACCTTGCAACCGATCAATAAGAATCGGTGCGTCCGAGAACTCGCCGCCCAGCTTTTTGCGGGAGTGCCAGCCTTCCAACCCAGCAGAGTTATACGGCCAGGCACCCCCCGCCTTGGTATCGCGATAGGGGAGATAAAAGTAGCCGGTCAATTGCGGAAAAGTCTCGGGGCCGGCGGCACCACGGCCCAAGTCGGCGTACCGATGCCATCTATCAGTTGGGCAAAAAATCACGTGGTTCTTCTCTTTCTCGCCTTTTGACTTTTTGGATGGGATCAAGTAGTCATTCCAGAACTTGGCCGTACGAGCTCCAACCCAACTCAAATCCGCACCATCCCGGTTGTCGGGGAAATATTCCTCGTTATCCCCCGCGTACATAGTGATCGCGACGCCCCATTGCTTGCAATTGCTGACGCACATCGCCTTGTCAGCTTGAGCTTTCGCCTTGCTGAGCGCCGGCAACAACATGCTCGCTAAGATGGCGATGATCGCGATCACCACCAGGAGCTCGATAAGAGTGAACGCCAGTCGGATCGCAGCAAGCCTTGGGATTGAGGCGGAGGGCTGGGAGGATGCCATTCCTTGAGCGAAATTCGCCTGCGTTTTCATAATTTTAGTTGGATTAAGTTTTGAGTATCTCGTTGATAACATGTCCATGCACGTCGGTCAATCGGCGATCGATGCCATTATGCCGGTAAATTAGTTTGAGATGATCGATGCCTAAGAGATGAAGAATGGTTGCATGGACATCGTAGCAATAGGCCGGTTCGAGCGCTTTATAGGACCATTCGTCGCTCTCACCATAAGTCACGCCCCCCTGGATGCCACCGCCGGCGAGCCAATTCGTGAATGCGAACGGATTGTGGTCGCGCCCCTTGCCACCCTGGCTGCATGGCATCCGGCCGAATTCGGTCGTCCATAAAACGATCGTATCGTCCAGGAGGCCGCGCGCTTTCAGGTCCTTGATGAGTGCCGCCGCTGGTTTCTCCATGCTGGCGCCCATGTCGAGGTGATCACGGGCGAGATCTTCATGACTGTCCCAGTTCCGCCGCGGAAATCCATTGTCAGCCCCGCTCCAGGCTTGCACGAAACGAACGCCCCGTTCGAGCAACCTGCGAGCGATCAAGCAGCGTCGTCCAAAGTCTTCGGTGATCTTTTCGTCCAGACCGTAGAGCTTTTGTGTCGCTTCGGACTCGCCCGAGATATCCAGCACCTCGGGAGCGCTGAGTTGAAGCTTGGCCGCCATTTCGTACGAAGCAATCCGCGCATCCAATCGCGAATCGACCGCTCGCGTGGCCTGATACCGTTGATTGAAACGCCGGAGCAATGCGGCACCCTCTTTTTCACTCTCCGGGGTGATGTATTTGGCGGACTCAGGTGGAAAAAGATCGAAGATTGGATTCGGTTTTCCGACCCGGATCATCGTGCCTTGATGGCTGGCGGGCAGAAAACCGGATGCCCAGTTCGCCGGGCCATTGGGGGCAAATCCGCGCGGATCGGGCAGCACCACAAAGGTTGGCAAGTTGTCCGTCAAATTGCCCAAGCCGTACGAGATCCAGGCGCCCATCGAGGGAAAACCCGGCAGAACAAAACCGGTCGCTTGCATGAAAGTCGCCGGTCCGTGTACGTTCGATTTCGAGACCATCGAATGGATGAATGCCATTTCATCCACGCAACTGCCCAGG
>JBDTOW010000250.1:0-6300 GCA_039933075.1 Verrucomicrobiota bacterium
GAATTAAATTCACTTTAACCAACACCACCGCAAATCCCTTGAAGGTGCCCGCAAATCTAAGCCTTAAATCCGGCAACGTAAGTGGGAAAGTGGTGGATCCTAAAGGTAATGTTCGGGCTTTCCTCTCGATTATCAAATGTATGGATGGAGGCGCCCGCCGGGATCTCAAGTCACAGGAGAGCGTGACGGAATGGATGACTCTGCTACGCGGACCCGACGGAGCGCTCTTTCCTGAGCCTGGTGTTTACAGAGTGATTGTCAAAATCTCGTGGAAGGACTGTACGCAGGATCGTCAGGCAGAGTTTGTCGAGGAGCTCAAGCAGGCCGGTGTCGCGGATGAATCCAAGGCTAAACAAATCGCTTCAAAGTGCTTTTGTGCTTCCAACGAGCTCCGAGTGCATTCCGTCCAGGGTGAGACACGCCTACGCGTCCGAAAGCCCCTAAATGATGACGAGAACCACCAAAAAATTGCCGAACAGATCCTGAATACCCCGGATACGTTGCTGTGTCTGGCCATCGGAGGAGACCATATGGTGGAGGGGGTGGAAGTGATAAAGTCTGCTGTCAACAATCCAGCCTACGCGATGCTCAAGCCGCATTGGGCCATCGTCGAAGCCAAGCGGTGGGCGCAACGGCACTTCGGCCGCGCGGCCGATATCGTCACTGCGTGCAAGTCGATCGACGAGGATACCGTCCTCAGTGTCCCTGAGTGCAAGCGGATGCTTGAACTGATGAGAGACGCCAAAGATAAGGCCGACCACGATGAGGTCCGCAGAGTCAGCGACATCCTTAATGAAAAAGTCAGGAAAATGGAAACGAAGGAAGAAAGCGATAAGTTCACACACAGCGTCGATGCTTTTTGGAACAGTTTCAAGAAACCGTGATCGTGACGTGCTGTGGCTGACTTGGTGAACCAGCCTGCCGCCTCCGAATAACATGATCGTGAGATGGGCGGCATGGCTTCTCCTTTTTCGCCTCCTTAGGCCACCCAAAAGAAGCTCATCGAGGAACTGCTGAACGCCCAAGAGGCTGATGGGGGCTGGAGCCCCGCGAAATTGGGGAAGAACGCTTCGGGAATCGGTGAATGGAATTTGCGCGGCGCCTATCCAGCAGGACTGATCAGCGACGGTTATGCCACGGGGCTGGTGGTCCTGGCATTAAAACGTGCGGGAGTTTCGGCGGACAACGCGAAGCTCCAGAAGGCAATCGCCTGGCTTGTCACCGAAGCCATACGGTGGACCGGGGATGAATTTCAGGTAGGAACGTCTCTTCGCCAAATCATTCACTTGAGCGTGGCCCGATTGGAGCATTGCATTATTAGCCAGCTTTGGATGCTTTGTCGAAAAACCGCATGACGGAATCTCCGTGCTTGAGAAGTTTAACTTCGTGCCAGACGGAAGGCAGTGCGAGGGTGTCCCGTTTGGTATGGCCGAGGATAAACAGGCCGTCAGGAGCCAGGAGTTGTGGAAGATTCGGATCGTCAAGCAGACGCTGGGCGAAAGAAGTGGAACGACGTCCGATGTTTTTCTCGCCATACGGCGGATCGGCAAAAATCAAATCGAATTGTCGTCCGGCGGTGGTTAACCTCGGAATAGCCGCGAAAACATCCTCCACTCGTAATTCGAGTGAGTTGCCGGCGAGTTGGGCCACCGCGAAGTTCTCGCGGATGGCGCGCGCATGGTGGCGTGAAAGCTCGACGCAACATGCCGCCACTGCCCCGCGGCTCAGGCATTCCAGACTTAAGGCGCCGGTCCCGCCAAATAATTCCAACACCCGCGCTCCGCCGACTCGCTCGCCCAGGCTGTTAAAAACGGCTTGTCGGACAAGGTCCGGGGTGGGCCGGACATCAAACCCTTTGGGGGCCTTCAGAATTCGACCTCCCGCAGCTCCGCTAATGATGCGCATGAAATCAGTATGAAATCAGCCGTGGGGGAAAACAGGAAAAAATGAGTTATTAATTACGCCACATTCGAGGTTTCGACTGGCTTCAATCGACTAATTGTAAACGCTCAAACCGATTCATGCCGGAACCCAACTGAGGATCTCTCCGGGTTTCGAAGAACTCTTGGTTTCCCGGCTCGCACCACACGTAAAGAGAAGCCGCGATCGTTGTCAAACGGCTCGACTTTGGCTTCGACTTCCAAAACTGGATAACGAACCGTCGCGAGGCCGTAGCTCTTGTACGTCCGGGCGAACAACTCGGTTTCGACAATGCCGGTCCAGTCGGCGAGCGAGAGAAATTTCATCGGCTCGCCGGTGACCTGGTGATGCGTGCGTTGTTCCACGACCAGACCGCAAGTGGTTACCGTTCGGCCGGCGAACTCGGCGAGGCGATTCACCGGACAGTAGGTGTCCCACGCCACGTCATCAAACAATTCGAGCGGATGGCCAGAGACGGCAAAGCCGAACAGATCGATTTCCGATTGAAGGCGTTCACGGCGGGATGGCTCATTGAGCGGGATCCCGGGAACTTGTTCCAGGCCGGGCACCGGAATGAGCCAGACCTGGCTGGCCTGAATCGAAGCGCCGAAGTTCTTGAGTAAATGCTGTGCCTGCCAGAATTGCCGGGTGCGAGTCTCGCCGAACTCGTCAAACGCACCAACGCGGATCATCGCTTCCAACTCTTCCGCGGATGGGACAACACGCGCAAAGAAGCAAGCCATCGATTCGAACGGGCCACCTTCGCGTGCGGCCACGATCGCCTCCCGGGTACAAGTGGTCAGTCCCTTCACGCGCGTCAGCGGCACGTGAATGAATTTGCCGTTCGGCAGGAAAGCTGGCCCCGGTTGGTTCACGGAGGGCGGCAGCAATTTCAAGCCGAGCCGATGGCATTCGAGGACGTAGACCAGCGGATGGTAGAAACCTTTGCCGCTGGTGAGCACGCCGGCCATGAATTCGGCGGGATAATAGCGCTTCAGCCATGCGGCTTGATACGCCTCGACGCCGTAGGCGGTGCTGTGCGCCTTGCAAAAAGCGTAACCGTTGAAGCCCGTAACCAGTTCCCACACTTCTCGAATCTTCCCGCCGGCGTGGCCGCGCGCACGGGCGCACTCGGCAAATTCCTTCTCAATTTCCCGCACGAGCCGTGAGTTTTGTTTGACCAGCGCCCGGCGTAATACGTCCGCCCGGCCGGGATTCAATCCGGCGAAAGCTTCGCTGATTTGAAGAATGTGTTCCTCATAAACAACCAGACCGAAGGTGCTTCGCAGACATGGTTCCAATGACGGATGCGGATATTCCGGCGGCTCCATCTTTTGATAACGGCGGGTGAACTTCCGCTTCTTGTCCTCATTGGCCGCTCCGGGGCGGATGACGCTCACGATGGCGACCAATCCATCAATCTCGCGTACATTTGTCATCTTGCAGAGGCTCGTCATCGCGGGGCTTTCAATGTGATGCACTGCCCGCGCGCCGCCGCTGGCGATGATCTCCCACACTTCGGGATCTTGCCACGGCTCGAGGCCGTTCAGGTCAATGGTGACGCCACGTTTGGTCAGTGATTCTTTCGCATCCCGCATCACGGCCAAGCCGCCTTGCGCGAGAATGTCCATCTTCACTAACCCGACCGATTCGACAGCGTCCATGTCCAGATGGGTTGTGGGCAGGCCCTTGTTCGAGATGAAGGTCGGCGTCAGCGTGTGCATCGGCTCTCGTGACAGCACGACGCCGCACGGGTGCATCTTCGGATGACGGGGAAAGCCATCCAGGAATGCCGCCGTCTCGATGGCGGTTTTGTAGGGCTCCTCTTGCTCCAAGTAAGAAGGCAGAATGCAGAAGGAGGAAGTGGTTGCAGCGGCTTCGCCGGAGACTGTTTCTGCATTCTGCATTCTTCCTTCTGTCTTTCCCCCAAAGGGGAAATGTTCGGTGAAGCGGCGGACCTGGTGTTCTGAAAGGCCAAGCACCTTGGCAACATCCGCGAAGCCACTCCGTGCCTGGAACGTCGAGAAGCCACCCACAACGGCGCAGTGTTCGCGTCTATACTTCTCGAAGATGAGCTTCACCACGTCGTCTTTTCGGTCGTGCGCGAAATCAATGTCGATGTCGGGAAGTTTGTGGAGTGCCATTCGTTCCTTGTTGAGGAAGCGGCGGAAGTAAAGTCCGAAGCGGATCGGGCACACGTCCGAAATCTCGAGGCAATAGCAGACCAGCGAATCCGCGGCGCTGCCGCGCGTTATCCATTCAATCCCATGCCCGCGGCAGGTTTGAAGCAAATCCCAGGTGATGAGGAAATAATCCTCGTAGCCAACCTCCGCGATGATGCTCAATTCTTCTTCAACCTGTGCCTGGACTTGCCGCCACGGAACCTCGGCGCCGGTGTCGGAAACGATGCGCTTGCCCGCGTAACGTCGCCGCAGTCCCTCGATCACAAGTCTTCGAAGGAACTCGCTCGAGGACGAGCCGTCCGGTGGCCCGAACGCGGGGAACTGTGGTTTGCCGAACGGGAATGCGAATTCGCATCGTTCCGCAATCTCGTGCGTCGAGCGAAGCCATTCCGGATGCGGCGCGCAAATTGCGGCGAACTCGGCCGGCGTGCGGAAGTGATAACGCCCTCCACGTCGTTTGTCGGGATGATCATGTTCGAGCAGCGTCAGGGTGCGGATGCTCTGGACGATGTCGTAACGCCGCCGATCTTCTGGCTTGTCGTAATGAACCGACGGACACGCGATGACTCCTTCGCGCTGTGTCGCCGCACGGTAGAAGCGGCCGGGAAATAAATTCGCCAAGGTCGAGTCTGAACTCACCGCGAGCAGTCCGTCCAGGAAGGTAGAATGATGAAGCAAAAAGGCAGAAGTAATCGGAGCACGCTGGCGCGCGGCGACGGCCGTTTCTTCATTCTGCCTTCTGTCTTCTGCCTTGGCCGAGAGCAGACGGCAGAGATTCAGATAACCGCTCGCGTTCAGCGCGTACAGCAGCAGTGGAGTTGTCCCGAGGCGGAGCTCGGCGCCGACAATCGGCTTGATGCCTGAGGCCTGCGCGGCCTGCACGAATTCCACGACGCCATGGAGATTGCCCGTGTCGGTCAAGGCGACCGCTGGCAAGTCGTATCTTTTCGCCAGTTCCACAATGGCGGCGGGTGAGAGCGTTGAATCGAGAAACGAGTAGTAGCTGTGACAACGCAGCGGGATGTAACGGGTTGCTTTTTGTCGGACGATGATTTGCGGCGTCCGTTGATTTGTTGCATGTACCGCTTCGGCGTTTGCCATCGACTCGCGCGGCCCGCTGCGCAGAACAAAGTCGTGCCCGCGCAAGATAACCGATTGTCCGCGAGTTTTGCGGAGTTCATCGATCACCCGCGCTGCCCGCGCGCGCGCATCCTGTCGTTGCGCCGAGACTTCCAGCGGCAGTTCGCTCCGAAACCGGCCGTCATAGACGTTCGCCAACTTGAGCGAAACAAGCCGCAGACTGACGCGGCGCTTCCAGGCATGCCGCAGCATCTGGTGCAGCCGCCCATACACGTCGGTTTCCAGGTCCGTCGGTTCAATGAGGCTCTCGCTCACTTGATCTTCCGCCATGTCGTTGTAGCGAACTTTGACCGTCAATGTGCGAATGCTTCGGGCCTCCTCGCGTACCTTGGCGAACAGGCTGTCCGCCATGCGGCGCAGCGTGGCTTCGACATAGTTCTCATCGGTAAGGTCACGGGAAAATGTTTCCTGGTGGCTGAAAGATTTCGCTGCCTCGCGCGCCGGAATCAATGGTCGTTCATCAATGCCGTGAGCGAATTGTCGAATACCCGCCGCCTGATTCCCGAGCAACAATTCCAGCATCTCCAACGGCATCGCCGCAATCTGGCAAATCCGCGTAAGGCCCGCCGTGTTGAGTCGAGCACTGGTCTTGGGACCGATGCCCGGAAGCCACTTGGGCGGGAGCGGTTGCAAAAACTCCTTTTCCGTACCGGGACGGACTTCATTGAACGCCGCAGGTTTCGTCAGCTTGGAGGCGACGGCGCTGACCAGCTTGTTTGTCGCAATGCCTTCGCTCACTACGATCTTGAGTTTTTGCCCGATGGCCTGACGAATCGTCAGCGCGATCTCCACGGGAGGTTTCCCCGCGCCGGACAGGTCGAAGTAGCCTTCGTCAATCGACGTTTGCTCGACGTCGGGCGTGAAATCGTAGCAGTAGCCGAACATCCAGTTGGAGAACTGCTCGTACCGCTCGAAGTCGCCGGGGAGGACAATCAGCTTGGGGCAAAGCTTGCGCGCCCGCACTGTCGGCATCGGGGTATAGACGCCAAACTTCCGCGCTTCATAGGAAGCCGAAGCAATGATGCCGCGCCGCTCGCCACCGACTGCAATAGGCTTC
>JBDTOW010000251.1:0-6299 GCA_039933075.1 Verrucomicrobiota bacterium
TCTGGACCCCCAACATTCGCAGGCGTGGCGCACTCATTTGAACGAGATGGCTTCCCGGTAGTTCCGGGGGCTTCCGAGTGCCCCAACCGATTGACGCTGGCTTCGCGCTTCGGATTTCTTTCGGCATTCGGATTTACACCATCGCTTATTTCACCGAAACCCTCGATTTATGACCGTTCATTGCAAAATGAGACTTGCTGGAAATTCACCGGTGTTATTTCAAATATTTGTCCAACGGCGGATAAAGCAGTTCCTTGATCTCCGGTTGATCCATGTTCTCCGGCGTGACCAGGACGACTCCGGTGTCGATTCGTTTCTCGACTTTTTCGCCTTGGAGATGCTGTACCATGGTCACGACGCCGAGATAACCCATTTTGACAGGATTCTGAACGACCAGTCCCTGGACGTCCCCGCTCTTCATGTCGGCGACGGACTGCGATCCGGCGTCGAACCCGATCATCTTTACTTTTCCCCCGGCTTTGCCGATGTCCCGCAGGGCTTTAGTCATGGCGATGGTGGAGTTTTCATTTGGACAAAAGACTCCGTTCACCTCGCGTCCGAAACGATTCAGCAGATTCTGAGACGCCTGGTACCCCGTTTCGCGCGTGGCGCCGGCATATTGATCTTCCGAGAGCAGTTTGAGGTCGGGATATTTATTTTTCAGGACCTCGAGGAACCCTTTTTCGCGCGCCTCGGTGCTGGCGGAACCCACGGCGTAACGCAGCAGGATGACGTTGCCTTTGCCGCCCAAAAGTTTCCCCAAATGGTCGGCCGCCATTTGTCCGCCTTTATAATTATCCGTGGCGACGAAGCTGACATATCGGTCTGACTTCAAATCCGAGTCCATGATCACGACCGGGACACCAGCCTTGACTGCATTTTCGGTCGGGGTGACCAGGGCCTGGGAATCCAGCGGTGCCAGGACAATACCGCTCACTCGGCGGGCCATGAAGTTTTCCACAACCTGGATTTGTTGGTCCCGATCATCTTCGCGAAGCGGACCTTTCCAGATCACTTCGACTTTGACTCCCTTTTCCGCCAGTTCCCTTTGCGCCTTTACCGCGCCGGCGTTGATCGATTTCCAAAATTCGTGCGTAGTCCCCTTCGGTATCACTGCGATGGTAAAAGATTTCTGAACAGCGGGGGCAGTACCGGTTTCATCTTCTTTCTTTTGCGCGCAACCGGCCAGCGACAGCACGAGAATGCAGACCCAAAAGCGAACAAGTGAATTCATAAGAATTACCTTATTTAAACAGGCAATTATTTTCAATCCTTTTGATGGCGCCGGCAAGGCGCTTGATCCGAGCGCCCCGCGACGGGCATGAATTTACTCTAATTCGCTTTCAAGATAGGACTTACAAGTCTGAAAACTCCTGTGTACATACCCCTCTCCCGTCCTGCGGACACCCTCTCCCCGTTTGATGGGGAGAGGGAAGGGGAGAGGGGGGGGGGCGTCTCGATTTGAAAGCGATTTGGAATTACCTGTGTTGCTTTACAAACTCTTCCGCCAGGCTGAGCTGCTTTTGTTCCGAAAGCCAACGCAGCGCCTGGTCCAGATCGGAGAATGCGCCCTCCAGTTGGGCCTGATAGGCTTCATCCAGAATCGCTTTGAACTGCGGATTCGGCCGCAGTCCAAGTGCAATGAGGTGACGCCCCATCAGGATCGGTGTCGGCGGTTTGACCTGCACCTGCAGTTCAGCGGCTTTTGTTCTCAGCGCAATCACACCCTCCGGGACGGTGGAAGGTTTGGGCGGACGTCCCATATGGTCCGCAGTCATAACCAGGCAAAGCCCGCGGATATTTTCCGGTTCGAGACGTTTGGCCAGCCGTCGGACCGAGCGGACGGTGATGGTCTGCAGATGAGCCAGGTGATTAACCACGAGTGGAATAACGCGTTCCTGAATGGCGCGCGGAGCGTGAATCCGTTCCAGAAATCGCGCGGCAATTGGGCCACCTTCCTCGTCATGCCGCGGCGAAATGATCCGCGCCCGTCCCTCTCGGATCACCTGCTGAGTAGTGGATGGTTTGCCGAAGTCGTGCGCGAGGGTGGCCATCATGTAAACAATTTGGGATTCCCTGTCCGCGTTCTGCCAGTCTTCGAGTTGGGCCATCGCGTCGCAACAATGGGCGGTGTGGGTGAAGACATCTCCTTCAGGATGCCATTCGGGATCCTGGGGCGTGCCTGCCAGGGCATGAATCTCCGGAAAATGTTCCACCCATCCGGTAGCGAGGAGAAATTTCAACCCGGCCGAAGGGATGGTGCTCTTGCTCGCCCATTTGAACCATTCCTCGCGTACGCGCTCGCCCGCCAATTCGCCGTAGGTCGACTTGATTTTCCGGCAGAGCGCGATGGTTTCCGGAGCGGGTGCAAGATGGAACCGTGACACAAATTGCATTCCTCTAAGAACGCGCAGCGGATCTTCTCCAAACGCCTCGCTGGTATGCCGCAATATGCGGTTCTTCAAGTCCGCCCTCCCCCCGAAAAAGTCGAGCACTTCGCGGCATCGCGGGTCGAACATCAGCGAATTGATGGTGAAATCCCTTCTTGCGGCGGCTTCCTTGGGAGTGATGGATGGATCGAAAGTAACTTCAAATCCCTTGTGTCCTGGGGCGACTTTTGAATCACGCCGCGGAATCGAGAACTCGAAAGTGTTTGCGGTTCGCGTGGTCAGTTTTACCACGCCGAACGAGCGTCCCACACGATCGGTCTTGCCCCAGCAAGAAAGCGCTTGGGTGAGTTGCTCATAGCTGATGCCGAAAACCTCTATGTCGAAATCCTTAACCTCGATCTCCAGCAAGCGGTCTCGTAAGCATCCACCCACGAGATAGGACTGTTTGAGTTCCGGAGTTTCACGAAGGATTTGGTCTAGTTCATCTGGAAGCAAAGGAGTCATTTCACTGAAAATACACTATCGCGGAAAGATGCAGTGAGCAGAAAGTTTTTGGACGGCAACTTCCTTGCGGCGAGTTGCCGGTCTCGCATGATTTCGCGACGGCTCACAACCGAGCTCAAATTGAAAAAATCTGCTCCAAAGACTCGGATGTGCCGCTGCGTCGAGGGAGACGCGAGCGAAGCTAATCACGCTGCATTAATAAGCTTCGCTACCGAATCAGGCCAAGCACCGGTGAAGGCATGGAGACGCTGGCCAATTCCGTGAGGATGCGCCGTGCGCTTGAGCTCTGTAATTGATCATCGTGAAACAAGTTGGCGAATCGTTGGGCGCGCGTTTTGAAGTGCGGGCTCACTCGGGACGTCGAAAAACCAACTGCGCTGAAGTGCCCCGGTTTGTTCCACAAGAGGTAAAGTTCCAGTGCGCTGGGTTGGCGTCCCGTGATATTAAGGAACCACTGTGTTCGATCCTGAAGAATCCTTTGGGCAACTGACCATGCGATTTCTGGATCTTCGAATTCTCGTGAGCTTGTATAGCGGCTCCATACCGCCGGCATGATTTGGAAGCGGCTGACCTCTCCACTATTACCTCGAACCCTATCAGCCGCACAACGATAGGGCTTGGAAGCGCCGGATTCGAACATGCCAAGCGAGTCGCGCAACGACATGGCAGAAACGCGTTCGTGAGCCATGCTCACAAGGACAACCAGGATAAGTATCAGTCGTTTCATAATAGTGCGCCAGCCCTGGTGAACTTTCAAAAAGCGGGAGGAAGCTACTCCTAAAACTTGGACAGTCAAGTCCTGATCTTGGATAGTTTTCAATTCATCCGATCAAATAAATTGCAGTTCCTTCGGTTTCAGGCAGTTACACCTCGAGCCCAAGGATTAGAACCCTCCAGCGGTGACCCGTTTGGCGCTTCAACGGCGCCTTAACCTGTCCGCCTTCGAGACAATTACCGCAGAGAGTTGATGAAGACCCTGGCGGGATCTCGTGCACGCAAATAACCACTTGGAACGTCTCGATTTACCGGCGCGTCCGGCCAAACCTGCTCGGCTTGCCGATAGAGCAAGTGTTCGCGATGTTGGCTGATCGTTTGTCGGAAACTGTGGGGAAAAGCTACGCCTTCAGCGCTGATGCGCGTGCTCGACCTGGGCGTTGCGACAATGGGCAAACGGCGCACGCACAAGTCATCCGAGTTCTTTGCGTCGGCTTGGTGACGGCCCTACTTCTTCAAGGGCACACCGAGCTCTTTTAGTCTGGCCGCGATGTCCGCGCCATGGGATTCCGTTTGGACCTTGTCATCGATGTAGAGGATTCTTCCATCTTTCCCGATGTAATAGGTCCATCGGAAGGGAACTTTTCTCTGAGCGTTGACGACGCCATAGGCCGTGGCGGCCTCCTGCTTCGGATCGCTCAGAATTGGATAGTCGACTTTCAATGATTCAGCAAATTTCTTGTTGGTCTCGGCATCGTCACAACTTGCCGTGAAGTAAGCCACGTCAAACTTGCGGATAGCATCGCCGTTTCCGTGGAGTGACTTGCATTCGGCAGTACAGCCAGTCGTGAACGCTTTCGGAAACCACGCCAGAACCACCACCTGCTTTCCCTTGAAGTTTGACAATTTGTAAGTCTTGCCGTCGCTTCCCTGGAGTTCAAACGGAGGAGCTGGATCGCCAACCTTCAGAGGGCTGGCGGCGTTAACCGCGGTGAGACCAAGCCCCAACCGAGCGACCAAAACGATGGAGAAAAGTGAAAGTGCGATTGTTTTCATATGTTGAAAGTTTGTCTTACTTGATTAGATATGCGCAAAGCGTTCGTTATTCATCCGGATATCTAACCGAGAATTAAATCACCACAATCCGGCTTTTCGGGCAAGTCTTTTCCCCGGTCAGGTTCAGCGGGAGCAATATTTCTATCACGCTTTCAAGCGCGCCTCCCGCATAAGAAATTTTCGAGGCTGTTACTTTCCGCTACTGACGTTAAACTGGCGCCATGGCCAAGCCAGCTCCGCAACCAAACCAGCCGGATGAACTCGTCAAAATCGCTCAGGCGGTCATCCAAGCCGATCGCTTTCCTCGGATCGATCGACAATCCGGAATTGGTCGTTTACCGAATTACTCCGAACCGGATCCGCTTTAGTCAGGCCGGGCGGGCAGTCGCACAGGATTACATCGTAGGACGGAAGGATCTTTTCCAATTTGCGCGCGAAGATTCTTTCGCGGCCCGGCCGGGCTGCAAGGTCAAGGTCAAGAAACGTCAGTTTCAGATGACTCGGAATCAGGTCGAGGCCGGGTATTTCGGGAATAACATTTTGGAAAGTGGTAACATTGCGGCAGTGACTCGCCGAACACCTTCACTTTATGCCGCCGCTGCGAGGGAGAATCTAACAGTCAAAAATAGAGGGCGGAGGTTAAAAATCGGAGACGGCTCAATTCGCCCAACAATCAAAACAGATGAGCGGGCCCTCGTCCGGGATGATCGCCGTAACCCTCGGTGATCCGAACTCCCTGGAAATCCAAAAAATGGAATATATGCGGCAAAAGTAATGCCTGTGATTGCAATGATCAGATGGAGATTTGGCCGGCGCGGCGAATGGAAGCCGGCTGCCGCGGGGCCGAGAATTAAATCACCACAATCCGACTTTCGAGCAGGTCTTTTCCCAGTCCGACGGATCTGTATCGTTCCTTTGCAGGCTTGCCACCGCCCGCCTCGGGTGTGCTGGTCTCTAAGGCATGTTCCTGGGCTTGTCCAGCCAGGCGGCCACCCTCGTCACCTACGCCGTTCAGCCGCTGCCGGCGGACATCGCGGTGAAATGGTTCGTCCCCGGGGTCGCGCAGGGAGTGTTGATGGGAGTAATCGTCTTCTTCGTTTACAAACCAAAGCGCCAGGAGGGTAATTCGTCAGGAACGAATATTTCTGCCGCATCGGACGCTCTCACTCAACCGAATTGAAATGCAACCTTGATGGCCAGTTCTAACCAATCTTGCCGCGACGTCTTTCGAGTGTGCTCGTGTTGCGAGAGAAGATTCATTCGCTGGATATTAATATGTCAGCGCGCTAGCGGTCTGCGGTTCGATCGGGTGTTCCTGGCGCGAGATTGATACGATTCGGCAGGTCCCCCAAGTCGTAGTAGCGGTGCTCAATGCGGTCGTCGCGCACGATGGCGATGCGGATTCCGGATTTGTCGTCGCCGAGCGGTTTGCCGACCGGTCCGGTGGTAATGGCTTCGATGCTCCGGTCGCGGGCGAGTGCATTGCGGTGATAGTGGCCGCTGAAGAGGTATTTCACGCCGAACTCTCGGAACAGGGCAAGGTGACTGGCCCGGCGTTCGCGGGGGATGTTGAAGTATTGGTCGGGTTCGTCGGCACCGCTCAGGAACCAGGGATGATGCTGAAAGACGACGATG
>JBDTOW010000252.1:0-6281 GCA_039933075.1 Verrucomicrobiota bacterium
AGAAAGGCAAACGCTTCGAATTGCGGCTGGGAAAAATTGAAGCGAGTGTCGCCCGCCAGCGCCCGTTGCGACCAATGATGATCACAACGCCACAGGCTGAAGCCCGTGTGCTGGGAACGACTTTCACATTGAGAGTGGCCACCAATGCCACGCGCCTTGAGGTGACCAAGGGCAAAGTGCTCTTCACCCGCACCAGCGACAGAGCGCACGTGCAGGTGCTCGCGGGTAGCTACGCCGTGGCCGCAACCAATTACGAACTCCTGGCGCAGCCGCTCACGGGCAGCATCCTCCGCGAGTATTGGACCAACCTGCCGGGCGAGCTTGACATCACTTTCCTCACTTCCCATCCGGACTTTCCTGATCGCCCGAGTGACCGTGAGCATCTCAGTAAGTTCGAGGCGCCGAGCCATTGGGGCACGAACTATGGTGCGCGCATTTGCGGCTACCTGCATCCGCCCAAAAAAGGCAAATACACCTTTTGGATTGCGACAGGCGACGCGGCCTCTTTCTCGCTCAGCCCGGACGACAACCCCAAGAACAAACGAGGGATCGCCTTTTCCATCGCCTCTTCGCCGCATGCGTGGACAGAACATGAGGGACAGCAATCTGCGTCCATCACGCTGGTCGCCGGGTCGCCGGCCGGAAATACTATATCGAAGTAATACAGAAGCAGGGCGCGAAGAAGGAGGACCATCTGGCCGTGGCCTGGCAAGGGCCGGGCCGTGAACGCGAAGTGATTCCCGGTGAATTTCTGTCACCGTTCAAACCCAAGGGCTGGAAATGAAAACCAACTTCGAACGCCAGCAGTCCAGCGACGCCAGCCAGGTAGCGCAGATTTGGAATCTGCTGTATAGGAGAATTGGATTCTGCGGCACGTCGGCAAGTGCCAGTGCGCTCGAACTCTCGGACGCTCTGCCGATTACAAATCGGCGATACGGCAGATTACAAATCTGCGCTATGAGGCCGCGAATCGCGCTGAACCCATATCCGACTGGCAGTCGGGGATACGGCAGGTTGGCAACCTGTGCTACGGGCTTCACGCTCATCGAGCTTCTGGTCGGCATCGGGATTATCGCGATTCTCGCGTCGCTGCTGCTGCCGGCACTCTCGCGCTCGAAGTCGGTCGCGGCTTCCACCGCATGCGTGAATAATCTCAAAAAGCTCCAACTCGGCTGGCTCATGTATGTCCAAGATAACAACGACAGCCTGCCGCCTGACCGCGGCGGTCGCGAGGGGTTCGACGTCGTCGGGCTAAATGGTTCTTGGGTGCTCGGCAATCCAAAGCTCGACACGACCACATCGAACATCCAAGCCGGCCTCCTGTTCCCCCACGTTGGCGCTGCGGCGGTTTACTCATGTCCGGCCGACAAATCCACGGTGACCGGCGAGCCGGCCTTTCGCCGCAACCGCAGTTACTCAATGAACCTGTGGCTCAACGCGGAGTCGCATGTTGGCACCTATCAGGACTCCATCAATGACCAAGATTACAAGCTCCGAAAATCTTCGCGCATCGTGAATCCGGGGCCAAGCGGACTATTTGTTTTCATCGACGAACACGCGGTCAGCATTGATGACGGCATATTTGGCATTCCCAGTCCCTGGGCTGCTCCCGAAGCACGGAGCACAGAATGGTGGGTGGCATTCCCATCTGAGCGTCACAACCTGGGCGACAACATTTCGTTCGCCGACGGTCACGTGAAGCACTGGCGTTGGCAGGGGCACCGAACGTCGAAATCCTATTCCGGATGGCAAACGCCTGTCGTCAGCGCTGCTGACCGCCGCGATCTTGGTCGCTTGCAGGAATGTATCCCAAAGACACCGTGATCGATTGTATGTCTGCCTCCGCACAACCCCTTGAAAACCTCAATAACAAGGAAGGCAAACAAAAGTGAAAACAAAACTCAGACTTCTCACCGTTGGAATTCTCCTATCATCTAGCACCATCGTCACGAAGATCGAAGGCGCCGTGACGAGCACGGTAGACACCCTGACCGTGCTGGTCCCGTCCAGCATCACCAAACAACCCACCAATCAGTCAGTGAGCTTGGGGGCCAACGTAAAGTTCAGGCTTTTGGCCGCCGGCACCACGCCCCTTTACTACCAGTGGCGCTTTAACGAAGTGGACCTGCCCGGCAAAACCAACACCAGTCTGGTTTTGACCAACCTGCAATTGACCGATGCGGGCGGCTATACCTTCGTCGCAACGAACATCGCCGGCTCCGTCACCAGCCAGGTTGCAAGGCTCGAAGTCGATCCGACTTTCACCAAGATCACGACCGGCCGGATCGTCACCGACAGTGGCTATTCGTTTGGCTGCGCGTGGGGCGATTACAACAACGATGGGTTTATTGATCTTTTGGTTTGCAACGTTTCCGGTGACTCCACCAGCCCACAACACTACCTTTATCGGAACAACGGCGACGGGACGTTTACACGAATCACGAACGGCATTCTCGTGAATGAGGGTCTTGATGGCGCCTTCGGTGTTGCGTGGGGAGATTACGACAACGATGGAAACTTGGACATCTTTCTGGCCGGCAGCAACGTTTACCCACCTCACCCGAATCGGCTCTATCGCAACAACGGCAATAGAGCCTTCACGAAAATCACAACCGGCTTGCTGGTCACTGAACGGGTCTTTTCCCACGCAGGCGTGTGGGCGGACTTTGACAACGACGGCCTCATTGATCTTTTCGTCGCCAATTTAACACCTGTCGGCTCCACAGTGCCGGCGCAGGATAATTATCTCTACCGAAACAAAGGGGACGGCACCTTCGACCGCATCTCGTTTGGTACTAAATCATTCACGAACGGCGATTCGTGGAATGCCGCAGCAGCAGATTTCAACAACGACGGCTGGACCGATTTATTTGTGCCCCAAGGCGGCAGACGCAGCCCTCAAAATAGTCTCCTCTACTCGAATAACCACGAAGGCAGCTTCACGCTTCAGACCAACAGTATCGTATTTACTAACAAAGCGAACTCGGTCGCATGCGCCTGGGGCGACTACGACAACGACGGATTTCTCGATCTATTCGTGTCCAATTTTTACGGGCGAAACAACTTTCTCTATCACAATAACGGCGACGGAACTTTCACGCAGGTTACTAACGACCCAGTGACCCTCGATGGCGGGACTTCAGTAGGTTGCGCCTGGGGCGACTATGACAACGACGGTTGGCTTGATTTGTTTGTGGCCAATCTGGGTCCGACGGACCCATCCACCGGGGATAGCATCGGGCCGGAAAACAACTTCCTCTACCACTACCACAACAACGGCGATGGCACTTTCACGAAAATCACCTCCTTCAGTCTCGTCAATGAGTTGGGCTATTCCTACGGCTGCGCCTGGGCTGACTACGACAATGATGGATTTCTCGATCTCTTCGCGTGCAATAGTGGAGTAACGCTGAGCGGAACTAACTTTCTCTACCGCAACAACGGAGGCAGTAACAACTGGATCAATGTGAAACTGGTCGGGACCGTGTCAAATCGCGCGGCCATCGGCGCCAAAGTACGAGTGAGAGCGACCATCTGTGGAATGGCTTTCTGGCAAATGCGGGAGATTTCCGGCGGCAGCAATTTCGGCAGCCAGAATGATATGCGGGCAAGCTTCGGTTTAGGCGACGCCACGAACCTTGACCTGGTCCGCATTGAATGGCCTTCGGGGATCGTGCAAACGATGACCAACGTGGCCGCGAAACAGTTTTTAACGGTGGTGGAACATCAGGAGCCGGGGGCTGCCACAACTTCCTTCACAAGCGTATCGCGCTCGGCAAGCGGCGCCGTGGATTCGTGGGTCACGGGCGACACCGGTCTGCTTTATTTGTTGGAGGCTTCGACGAACCTCGTGAATTGGAACTGGCTCGGCGTGCGCTCAAATGCCACCGGCGGAATTCAATTTACCGATTCAACAGGGACGAATTATACCCACCGATTTTACCGTGTATCGGTTCCTTGATATGCCGGCACTCCTTCTCTGCCCAATCCTCCGCGCGTCACTTCCGGAAGCTTTGAGCACACCTCGACCAACAAAAAATATGAAAAAACAAAACCAGGCTATAATCATGAAACGCATTATATCAACTTTGAAATCAGAAAAATGGACTACCCGATTCCTTCCCGGTAGCCGCAAAGCAGTCTGTGCATTATTAGCTGTTGCGGGTACGGCCGCTTCGGCTTGGTCCCAAACAAGTCCGTTGTACATGATTTATGGCCAACCCGTGGCGCCTGCCTTTAGCACAACTCTTATTTACCAAGGCGGCCTGCAAATCGGGAGTTATCTCCATGCGTCACAAGACGAGTTGGCTATCGCTGTGGCCGGCGGGACGGTCCGTCAGGTATCTTATTATGACGGTGCTGGGAGTGAATATACGCTGGCCGGAGTACCCACCGGAACACAATACCAAGTGATACCAGCGGTCTATGATGGAACCTCGGACGGCACCTCTATTTATGGCTGGAATTGGTTCACCGCGTCCCTGGAGAAATATGATCTAAACTGGAATTATCAATCGACGCTCTTCTCGTTGGGATCGAGCTATTCCCGATCGTTCATGGGAGTTACCTATGATTCGCAGAACAACAGCGTCTGGATCGCTCCAAGGGGTTTCGGGCCGCAAGGAGTTCTATACGACTACAGTTTGGATGGGCAGTTGCTCGGCACCCTGAATCTGGCCAACAGTTTAGCGGTTGGCAACGGGCTCGCTTACGACCCCGCGGATAATACGCTCTGGTTTTTCAGTTGGACCGACCAGCGCTATGAACAGTATAGCAAGGATGGCTCGCTTCTAAACACCCTGACTGGCATGACGAGAATCTACGGCGCTGAGTTTGCGTCAATCCCGGAACCGCCGGTTCAGCCGCCCACGATCACGTGTCCGACGCAAATCGTGGTGAACAATGATCCCAGTCAATGTTCCGCCCTGGTGAGCTATCCCATGCCAATTACGAGTGGTGGAACAGGCAACGTCCTCCTCGTTTGCAGTCCACCTTCAGGCTCCGCTTTCCCGATTGGCACAACGACGGTCACTTGTACAGCCACGGATGAGGCGGGCAACACTGCTATGTGCAGTTTCAATGTTACGGTCAACGACACGGAGTTGCCGGTGGCCAGTTGCGCGGTGGTCAAGGCGCCAGTGCTTCACACCAATCCGCTGCGCATCGTTGGCTGGTTTCAATTGCTGGCGACGGACAACTGCGATCCCGATCCACTGCTCTACATCAAGGGTTCGGCCGGCAGCTTTGTAGCCGGACCGTTCCACAACGGCGATCAGGTTGAGATCGCTCATGGTCGCAGCTTAATCCCCGGGCAAGCGCCGAGCACATTCGGCGGAAACATTGCCACGATTCAACTGAATGGCGACGCCCTGCTCTGGGCGGTGGATTCCTCGGGCAATACGTCTACTCCGATCAAATGCAAGTGAGCGCGATCAGGCCCAGATAGAGTGATTATTCCATGGATACCAACAGAACGATGAACTCCAAGCGACGGCGCCCTTCGCGGCGCAGAGCGGGGTGACGGCGATTGCGGCGGGACCTCGGCACACCGTAGCGCTCATCGGCATCGGGCTGGTGATGCCCGTGTCACTAAATTCGAGGTCCAGCGGGAATGAACTTATCCTCTCCTGGCCCGCGACTGTGGCGGGGTTCACGCTGGAATCAACGCCCAACTTAACTCCGCCCGTGAACTGGATTGATTCCACCAATGCGCCTGCGGTAATCGGCGCGCAATTCACAGTCACGAGAACCATTGCGGGCAGCGCCCAGTTTTATCGGCTGAGAAAGCCGTAGCCCGCCGAAACCATCCACTCACGCGATTCGCGGCAAACTAAAATGGGGCGATTTCTGGATCCGGACGAATTCGCTAGAAACTGCACGCCGTCGAACTCATCAATAGGTTTCTGGTGAGATATTGCCGGCCGGCAATGTCAATGGTTTTGAGCGAGCCCTTCAGTCTTAACTAAGGCCAGCACCTTCGGTTGAGCGGCCCGGAAGAGATCCTGAATCTCGGACACGTCCGGCACCCGGGCGCGGGAGAAGGCGGCCCGGAGTTGTTCGCCATTCAATGGTTCTTGGCGGAGAAGGAAGCCAATGTCGGCCATGTCGTTTTCGTCGGCTCGCGCCAATTTGGTGAGGATAAGGTCGAGCGTGGAGGGGCGAAAGACGATGAGCCGCCGGAATTCAAGGGCGATGCGAACGCGGCGGGTCAGCCAATCCGGTCTGAGGATGACTTCCAATTCGCGGAAGAGGTGCGTGAGGTAAAGCCCTTCCGCTTCCAG
>JBDTOW010000253.1:0-6279 GCA_039933075.1 Verrucomicrobiota bacterium
AATCGGCGTTCTTGCTTTTGAGCTTCGCCATGGAGTCTTCCAGCAGCTTGCGTTGCGCCTCGGATGGAGTGCCCTTCAATTCAATCTCGATGCGTCTGAGCTCCAGCTCATTCATGTAGCTGCGCTGACGCTTGAACTGATACCAGGCAAACTCGTTGGACGACCGGACCTCTTTGACGATCATGCGGTTGGCCTCGTAATGCGCGAGCGCTGCCACGATAGACATGACGACCGCGATGACCGCGATGATGATGCCAACTTTCTTTTGTTCGTGATTTTCTGCGTGGTGAGGAACTCCGGATGCGGACATAACCTTTTGGCCTGGCACGATAGCCGTGGCGAGGCGCAATGGCCAGCAAAATATGTTTAATCACCTCGTCCGGCAAAGATTAGGATTGACCCAAAGCAAGCGCCTTGTAGTTTGTTTTAGAACTAGAATGAAACTTTTTCTTTGGGAGAAAGAATTTATGAAAAACCGGCTCGTCAAGCCATTCGTTGCGGGAGGAGTTTTTTTTCTGTTCGCGGCAGTGTTGGCCGGCTGCGCAACGTGCAAGCCGGGGAAACCGGGGCCCGTACTCAGCTACACGATCGAGGTCAGCCTCGATGAGTCGCTGAAGTCTTCATCGGTCATTGTGGATCTGGTCGGCGTCAATCCGTCGAGTTTGCCGCGGTGGGAGGCGTACGACATGGGTAAATATTGGAAGGAAGGCGACCCGATGCGGCGGGATGCCGATAAGATGGTGCTTAATTTTGTTTCCGGCCAGTCATTGACCAGGACGATGTCAATCACCGACGCCCAGTGGAATAAGTGGAAGAGCAATGGGGTGTCGCACGTGATGGTGCTGGCGGATTTGCCGGGGATGCATACCTCCAAGCCCGGCAACCAGGACCCGCGCCGGCAAATTCTTGCGCTCGATCAGTGCAGTTGGCCGGACAAGACCACCACGCTAAAGGTTCTGGTGCAACGCAGCGGGATGGTCGTGGTCACACCAGCGCGCGCGGTCAAGTGAACCTGCCCCGAGCCGGTCGCAGCTGTTCATCCACCTGACCCATCGGTCAAGGAATTGATTGCCGCGCGGCAGGCGGCAGGCCGCCGAGCGTTTAACTATTGAGCTTAGCTTATACTTCTGATGGCATCTTTTGGCTCCTTCGAGACTGATCGTGAGGTTTATTCCGATCTCTTTTACACAGTCTATGCGGCCAGGAAGTCCGGAGATCCCGAAGCGGAATACGCGGTCAAAGTGTTCGCCGTTCAGCGGCTTGGTTTGGCCACCGAGACGATGATCGAACGCGAAGCGCTCCCGGGTAACCTCGAGCGCTCGCCTGCCGAAGCGATAGCGGTTCAGAAAAAGGGCGCCGCGGCTTCGACGTTCATCACGCCGGTTTTGGAGACCGGCCACGATGAACGGGGCGTTTGGTACGCGACGAAGTTCTACCCGCGCTCGGTCAACAAGATCCTCAGCGGCAGGGTGACACTTACCCGAGACGCACTGCACCATATTATCCGATCGATTGCCCAGGGCGCGCTCGATCTCAAACGCGTCTGTGGCCGTTCGCACGGAGACATTCGGGCGTCGCACGTGCAGATGGGCAAGAGCGAGAAGTTGAGCGAAGCCGAGGTCGTGCTTTCCGATCCACTGCCGGGTGGCGAGGCGGCGGCGTCGCGTTACGAAATCTGCGACCTGCGTGCCATCGGGCAGATCCTCCTGCAACTGGTTCGGCATCGAGGGATAAGTAGCGATCAGGATTTTCTCATCCTCCCAATCCTCGGGTCGCCCGAATGGACGCGGGTCTTCGGCAGAGACATCGACCGCTGGCTTTCGCTGTGCAACCGGCTGCTCGATCCGAATCTTTCGCTCGACGGGTATACGCTCGAGCAACTGGTCGCCGAGCTGGACCAGTTGGGTCCAACTCCCGGCGTCTCACGAGTGGTCATCATGGCGGGGAGCGCCGTGCTCGTGCTCCTCGGCGCGGGCACGTTGGTAGTGTGGTGGATGACCGGCTATCAGAAAGTGGAGATCGCCAGCGATCCACCAGGCGCCACGATCCTGATCGACAAGACGGAGGCTGGGAAAACGCCGCTGCAGCTGAAGCTAAGAAAAGGCGCCTATACGGTCGAGGCGCGCCACGAAGCGTTGCATCTGCCCGAGCAGTCCACCAACTGGCTGCTGCAGGGCCGCGCTCCCTCGATGCTCCAATTCCAGTTTCCCTATGGCAGCGTCGCCATCCTGAGCGATCCGCCCGGGGCGACGATCGCGCGGGATCGAGTCGTCGTCGACAGGACTCCGCTGGACGGCCGTCCCTTCTTTATTACGAACGTGCCGCCTGGGTTGGTGAAATACCAGTTGAATCTCGACCAGCATGAGTCTGCCGATCTGGTGGGCGTGGTGACCAACCGCCAGCAGCTTGTCCTGCGCGCAACTCTTCGTCAGGTCCGCCTGGGTGAAGGTCTGGTCGAATTCGATAGCGATCCAGCGGGCGCAAGAATCTTTAAGCAGGGCGAATTCCTGACCGAGACACCGGCCCGCAGATCGATGGCCGAGGGAACTTACAACTTGACGGCGGTCTATCGTGACTGGCCGCCGAAACAGTTGTCGGTCGAGGTAAAAGCGGGCGTCGAGGTCAAAGAGAAGGTATATTTCGAGAACGGCCGAGTCTCGATCAACAGCGATCCGCCGGCGGCAACCGTCTGGGTCGGGACCAACCTTATTGGCAAGACACCGACGGTCGTTGTGCGTCCCGCGGGCACGACGACGTTTCGCTTTGAACTCACCGGATTCGAAGCGGCAAGCGAAACGGTCACACTCACCGACAAATCCAATGTCAGCGTGAGGCCGGTTCTGCTCTCGACCAACGGTCTGTTTGAATTCAGTGCCAGCCCCGCGGCGGCAATGATTCTCGACGCCACCGGCAGGGAACTGGGCCGCGCATCTTCGGATCATCCGCTCCAGGTCACTGTGGCGCCGGGCACATATTCCTTCATGGCGCGAACAGAGGGATTGAGCGACATGGTCAAGAAATTCGAAGTCACAAAGCGCCAAATCATAAAGTACACGTTCGAGTTCGATTGCGGCGCCGTGCGCTTCGAGAGCATCCCAGCCGGCGCGAGCATCTCGGTCGATGGCCGGGCCCTGGGAATAACCCCCTCGACGTTTCTACAGAAACCAGGCGTGAAGATCCCCTACCGGATCGCAGCAACTGATTACCTTCCGTCCACCAATCCAGTGGTGGTACAGAGCCGCGAAATGAACAAGATCGTCGTGGTTCCTCTGGTGCCCGAACCGGTCAGCGTGGCGCTCACAAGCGATCCACCGGGAGCAAAATTCTATTTCGGATCGGCCCCGCTTCCAGGCCCGGGTTACGAAATGCCCTGGGGCACAAATGTCGTGATCGCGAAGCACCCGCTTTATCCGTGGCTCGAAGCGGTCACCAACACGTTCGCCGTCAAAAAGGGGGCGGTTAACTCGCAACAGATTAAATTTAGCTACGGCACCGTCGAATTCGAAACAACCCCACGCGACGCGAAAGCCGAAATTTTTGAGCACGGACAACTCGTCGGCCGTACGCCAACAACGCTTTTTGTCCGGTCGGGGCGCGTGGACTATGAGTTGATTTATAAGAACCAAACCAACCACATGGGAACGAACGTGATGGAAGGAGGGACGCATCGTTTGATCACCGTCTTCGCGCCGACCGCTCCGACTCCAACGACTTTGGAGACGATAACGAATAGCGTGGGTATGATCTTTGTCAAGGTTCGCAACGACTTCTGGGTGGGACAGTCGAAGCTAACGTGGGAACAATACTCAAGCGTCCTCCAGGAATATGTAGTGAAAACCCGTCAACCGAAAAAACCGGCAGAGGTATCCTGGACTGACGCCATTACGTTCTGCGCCACGCTTGCTGCGAATGAATTTAGTTCGGGGAAATTGCCGACGGGTCTGAGTTATTCGTTACCCAAAACCGACGAGTGGACAATTATGGCGAAGATAAGAAGCTTGGCCAGCGCTCTGGTGGTCGAGGAGACAGCGTTGAATGCTGCTGGCAACGGGGGCGAATGGTGTTTTACTACGCAGGGGAAGTTGTCGGCGCGGGCTCCGAGAATCGTCGTGACTCACAAGGGGAGTGGGGAACTGCAGGTGGACTCTTTGAAGCCATTGGACAGGGACGTCGAAGGACCCACCGTGCGGTGCGTCCTGGCACAGCCCCGGGACGAAAGGTGATGGATTCCCTCGATTGTGGATTGTGGATTGCGGAAGAGATGGAGTTTACCAGTTGACTTTTGCGATGCCTTTCATTGAATTAGTCCGACCTGTGCTCCGAGAAAACCGCCAGCCCGCGTCTGGTTGTCCGGGCGATTCGATGTATTAGAAGGGCGCGGCCGCACGGATTGATTTTGCTATGGAATCCTACTTGTCGGAGGAAGCTTTGTGGGCCAGCGGATTGGCGTCTCGCCTGCGATTGATTCTAGCCAATTTTGCGGACGATCCGGCTCCGGTCCGGCAACGGTACATCACCGAGGAAATTGAGCAGGCACTCAAACCCGTCTCGCCCACTCGAAGAAAAATCTACCTTGATTCGCTGGTCGAGCGTTTTCCCGCCTGGGAAGGCGTGCGCTCCGCCGCTCGCAGCGATGTCAACGTTGGCGGTGCGCCGCTCACAGCCGAGGAACTGGTGGCCCGCCTGGTGGAACTTGCGCCGGCTCTTTCGCCCGAGGCGCGCACGGCGTTCGCCGGCCAATTGCAGACCGCCGGTCTGAGCATCAAAGAGTCCGCCAACGCCTTTCTCGAATTGCCGCCCGAGTTGCAGAAGAAACTCGGCCTGCCTGCCGGAAAACCACTCCAACTGGAGCGCGCGGTGAAATTGCTGGTGATCACTGCCGACCTGGCGCTCGCGCTCGACCAGCTCGCGTGGGCGCTTTGGAAACAATTGGCGCCCAAGTCGACCATCCGCAAAGAGAGTGAGCTGAATCGCCTGGCCGGTTCTTATCTGGCTGGCGACGCTGAAGTCTCGACGGCTCAGTTGACGCAAACGATCGAGAAGACGCGCCGGTTGATCGCGGGGCTGCTGGGCGCTGTCGGCCGGGCGGGTTCAGCCTATGCGAAGAAATACGTGACCCGCCTGTCGCCCGAGGTCATTGAGGACTGGGCCAAGATGGAAAAGAAGTGGAACGAAACCGTGGAAGCGGCGTGCTGGCGAAAATTCCTCCAACAAGCCCAGGAACACGCGTCCGAGCCAGCCATCGAGCACGAAATCCAGGAAGCCATCGCCAAGGCCGCGGAAAATCTAATCCTCGGCCGCGTTGCCAGTTGACCTACACATCATGTCCATAAGAATTCACTGGCAGGAAGGGCTGTTTCTCCAGCCGCACCATTTGCAGCGGATGCAGAAGAGCATCGAAGACGACGCCGCGTCCGAACGACGGCTGGCCTGGCCGTACCCGTTCGGCATAATCGAGGCGCGGCTCTCACGCGATGAGCTCGAGAACAAACGTGTCCGTTACGACAAGCTCCGGGCAATCATGCCCAGTGGCCTGGAGGTGAATTATCCTGCCTCAGCCGAACTTCCTTCGCTCGACATTGCGCAGGCCTTTTCCAAAGGCGCCGGCAGCTTCACCATCTCTTTGGGTGTCCCGCTTTGGCAGAACAGCCGCGCCAACACGGCGCCGATTGCGCACGATTACGACTCGAGGGTAAAATTGCTCTACCGGATCAGCGAGGTGGAGTGCCACGACGAGAACAACGGCGAAAATCCCAAACCCGTCCAGATTCGCAAAATCAATTCACGGCTGATGTTCGAGCACGAGGATGTCTCGGACATGGAGGTGCTGCCCCTTTTGCGCATCGTGCGTGCCACCGGTGAAGAAGTCGGCCTGCCGAAGGAAGATCCCGAGTACGTGCCCCCGTGCATGGTGTTGAGCGCCTCACCGGTGCTTCGTGAAATGGTACGCGACCTCGTCAGCCAGGTTGAGGCCAGTCGCAAGGAACTCGTTGTCCAGGTGACCCGCGGCGGCTTCAGCATCGACACCATGCGGGGTGTTCAGTTCGAACAGGTGATCCGTTTGCGCACTCTCAATCGTTTCAGCGCCCGGCTGCCTTCGCTGATTCAGGCGCCCGTGGTGTCGCCGTTTGACATGTACCTCGAACTGCGCGAACTGCTCGGAGAACTGGCCGCGTTGCATCCTGACCGTGACGAGTTTGAGTGCGCCCCCTACAGCCACGATAACCAGTTCCTCTGTTTCCGCGAGCTCGTGAACAAAATTCGTAATTTCCTCAGGGG
>JBDTOW010000254.1:0-6270 GCA_039933075.1 Verrucomicrobiota bacterium
CGTCGCATCGAGCAACCAGTCGTTGGTGGCCGCGACGGAAACGAACGTCGACGTCCTCGGCAAACCGGCGGCGGTAACGCTGAGTGTTGTTGAATCAGCCTGAACGAATGCACTTCGCGCGATAAGGCAGACGATGAACAGGGAAAAGCAATGCCGGTTCAAGACAGTCAAACGGATCGGTGATCGGCTTACTTTGTCACGCATACACCGTTCACCGTAAAGTCGAAGATATCGAAATTGCGCGGGTCGCCAGACGCCTTGGCCGCGTAATCAGGCTTGAGCGGTTCGCTCAGGATGAACGGCACCATCTCCTCATAACGACCGCCGTGAGACCGCAGCGGCGCCTCGAGCGCCGCCAGGTCGTGATAGTCCGGTGTGCGACCGAGAACGACGTTCCGGCCCGAAATGACCACGATGTCGCCGAGGCGATCCGCGGGGAGTTCGAGTTTCTCCGCCGCGTTTCGGCCATACACCTCAGTGACGCCAGGCAGGTGATTCAAGAAGTGAAGCACATTGAATTTGCGCCGAGCGGAGAAGTCGCGCGGCAAATGAACAACGGCGAAAGATCCCAGCGCACCATGATGAAGAACATAGGGATCGGTGATAGGCAGAATAACGCGAAAGCCGTCGCCGAATTTCTTCGTCAGTTCGCTTTCGAGGTAGATCACATTCGGTGAACCGTCCGGTTTTTGTTTCGCGTTCATGCCGTGGTCGGCGGTGACTCCAATAACCGCGCCGAGTTCGAGCAGTCGTCCAAGCTCACGGTCAATAGCCGCGTAAAAGTCGAGGGACTCCGGCGCTTCGGGTGCGTATTTGTGCTGCATGAAGTCGGTGGTCGAGAGATAAAGGAAATCCGCCAGGCCTTGTTCGAGCAAAGCAACGCCAGACCACAGCACGTAAAGACTCGCATCGGCGCTGTAGATGGGCGGGGTGGGTCCTCCGGCGATTTTCTCCGCGTTATCGATCCCGTGCGTTTCCTGTTGGGCCTGATTTGCTTTCTCGGCGGAGAAAGCGATGCCTCCGGGAGCAGGGATGCTCCCGGAACCGGCAGGGAAAGATGCCTGCCCTACCAAACCGGCGGCGAAGATGTCGCGCAACTTTTCCTTCGCCGTGACCACGGCGACCTTTCGCCCGGTGCGTGCCGCAGCGGGGAAGATCGTCTCGCAACGCAAAAATTTCGCCGAGTTCATCATCACTTCCTGGCCACTCGCCGCGTCGTAGAAAAAATTACCTCCAATCCCATGGACCGAAGGCGGAACGCCGGTGACGATAGACGAGTTGTTGACGTTCGTGAACGACGGCATGGCGGCGCGCGCAAAACCGCGATAGCCCCGGACAGCCATTTTTTGGAGGTTCGGCATTCGCCCGCGCGCCATACTCGTATCCAGATATTCATCCGCCGAACCGTCCAGGCAAATGACTACGACGGGGCGCGCCGGCGGGGAATAAGTCCGTCCGTTTACGCTGAACGTATCGGCTATGGATTTGATCATATTCTGGTTTGCCGCAACCAGCACATTACGTGAGGAATTGGTTCAGACGATTCACTGATGCGCACCGTCATGGATTCGGATCACGGGACCTTAATGCCCATCTCGTGAATCGTTTCGGCCACAGCCGCCAGCAGCCCGCGCATATCCGACTCGAAAAGCCGTCCGATGGAGCCAATTCGAAACGTGTCTGCCTGGCTGATCTTGCCCGGATAGATGATGAAGCCTTTGTCGGCGAGCCGGCGATAGAATTCGTTGAAAGTGAATTTCGGATCGCTCGGGAAATAGAACGAGGTGATGATATAGCTCTGGAGCTTCGGATCAAGGTAAACACGGAAACCGAGCTTCTTCATTCCGTCCACCAGCACTTCGTGATTTCGTTGATAGCGGGCGCCCCGAGCCATTACTCCGCCTTCCTGATCGAGTTCATCGAGAGCCTCTCGAAACGCGAGGATCGAATGCGTCGGGGGCGTGTAGCGGAACTGGCCGTTTTTCTCAAATCCTTTGAGTTGGCCGAGCAGGTCGAGACTGAGGCTCCGCGCATTACCATCGCACGCGAGCAGCGCAGCGCGCCGGGCGATAACGAACGAAAAACCGGGCACGCCCTCGATGCATTTGTTGGCCGACGAAATCAGGTAGTCGATCCCGGCGGCCGCGAAATCAATCGGAATCGCCGCGAAGCTGCTCATCGCATCGACGATATAGGAACGTCCGTGCCGTTTCGCAATCTGTCCGGCCTCGGTGATCGGGTTGAGGATGCCGGTCGTTGTCTCGCAATGGATGATGGCGACGTGGGTGATCGCCTTATCGGCCGCGAGCAGTCGGTCGAGCGCGGCTGGATCGTTCGGCGTGTCTTCGGGAGTGCGCAGGACGACATGGTCGATTTTCGCGTGTTGCAGCATGACCAGCATGCGTTCGCCGTATGCGCCGTTGGCGAGCACCACGACCTTGCCATTGGGCGGGATGCAGGTCGCGAAGACCGCTTCCACGCCGAAAGTGCCGCTGCCTTGTAATAAAATGCACTCGTAACCGGCGTCGCGGGACACAGCGGCGAGCGTCAGAAGCCTTTCTCGAATCGTGCGGACCAGTTCGTTAAATTCGAAGTGCCACGAGCCGGCATCGTGGAGCATCGCTTGTTTTACGGACAAACTCGTCGTCAGCGGTCCCGGGGTAAACAGGAGTTTGTCGCGTGATGAGGCCAAGGGTATAACCATTTGGTCGCATTGAAAAATCTCCCGGTTGCGAATGCAAACTTTAACTCAATCGGAATTCCATTCAGCAATTCTCCAATTCTCATTTTGCGGAGCTCGGCTGTGTGCGAAGCACCAACCGCAGCGTGTGGATACGCAAAACGCTTGGTGTGGTGCGGACGTGCTGGTTGGTCGGGACGACACAGCCGCGCTCCGGGTCAAAATGAGAAAATGAGAAAATGAGAAAATGAGAATTGCTGTTAGTTGGCAGTTGCAGGCCATTCTAAAAGTGTGTAAGTGTATTTCAAATCCATTAACGAGTAGAGTGAGAAAGTGATAACGCCATGGCGCATCCATTCGATCCTGGTTATTATGAGGAACCGTTCCTGACTCTGGTTCGTGATTACCCGGAAGCGGACGTTTACCCGCCCAGTCAATTCCGCGTCGAGTGGGGACCTATCTTCCACCGCGGGCGGCTGGATGGCTCGGCGCGGGTGCTGATCATTGGCCAGGATCCAGCGCAGCATGAGACAGTTGTCCGGCGCGTCCTGGTGGGGGAAGCTGGCAGGCGAGTCCAAGGTCTCTTGGCCAAGCTGGGCATTACAACGAGCTACGTGCTGATCAATACGTTCCTCTATAGTGTTTATGGCTCGGTCAAAGCCGCGACCAGGAGAGATCCGCTACTCGTCAAATACCGCAACCAATGGATCAATTCCCTGATGAATGGGGGAAAGGTGGAGGCGGCTCTGACGCTGGGCACCACTGCGGAAGAAGCGTGGCAGTCTTGGAAGGCGACGCCCGAGGGGCAGGCGTCCAACGTCGCGTTCGCGCCGGTCACCCACCCGACGCAGCCGGAGAGCTCTTCCAAAAATGACAAGACCAAGCTGGCGCAGGCCACGAAAAAGATGCTCGCCAACTGGAACGTCGCGCTTCAGGCATTGTCACCCGCAATCAAGCACCCGGATGTGTCCGTTGCGCTCAAACTCTACGGCGACGCCTGGACCGACGGTGATCGTCTGCCCATTTCGGAGAACGATTTTCCTGCCGGACTGCCGGCGTGGATGCATGAGCAGGACGGCTGGGCCAGGCGGGTGGGGATAGACGATCTCGCGAAGCGCCGGAATATCACCATAACCGTTACGAAGGGGATCATCTCATGACCGAGGGACGCACATGGTTTCCATTGACAGGGACTATCACCCCCCCACGCAGAGCGATGGCTGCGGGGCTCAAGACCAATGGACCGATTGATCCACTCGCCGGCCCAAAACTCGCGCTGGCGGGGCGCGTAGTCACCATGGATGACGCGTTTTCGATCAGAACCGACGCCGTCGTGTATATCGAGAAAGGCAGCATCGTTTCGGTTCAAGATCGCGCGAAGCCGGCGCCGGCGGGCTTCGAGGGCGTGACGATTGTTGAAACGGGCGGGACAATGTTCCCGGGACTGATCGAACTCCACAATCATCTCAGTTATAACGCGCTCCCCCTGTGGTCGCCTGTTCCCAAACGCTTCGAACACCGCGGACAATGGCCCAACCACAAGGATTATCGTCCGTTGGTCAGTGGACCCATGACTGTTCTCGGCCAGTATAAGGACGCGCACGGTCAATTTCCGCTTCTGCCGGCGCTCGTCCGCTACGTCGAGTGCAAATGCCTGCTCGGCGGCGTTACCACCAGTCAAGGTGTCCGGCTCGCCAGCAACGCCGGCATCCAGCGCTTCTACCGAGGGATCGTTCGCAACGTCGAGCAGACCGATGATTCGGACTTGCCCGAGGCGCAGGGACGCATCCCTGACTTCGAGGCCAAGGATGCCGCTCATTTCCTGGCCCGCCTGAATGCCGAGGATAGTTGCTTTCTGTTGCACCTGAGCGAAGGTCTTACCGATCCCGCCCACCCTCTTTCCATGGCTCGGAAACATTTCCTCGCGCTCGAAATCGCTCCGCAAAAATGGGCGCTAAACAAGACGTTCACCGGCATCCACGCGGCCGGTCTTCTCCCCGCGGACTTCGATATACTCGCGAGCCATGGCGGTTCGATGGTTTGGTCGCCGCTCAGCAACCTGCTCTTATACGGCGGAACCGCGCGTGTGGATGCGGCCAGGAAGGCGGGCGTCGTTATCGGGCTTGGCAGTGACTGGTCACCCACTGGCAGCAAAAACCTCCTGGGTGAGTTGAAGGTGGCGTGGCTTTTCAACCAGGAAAATCTCAATGGCCTGTTCAAAGCCCGGGACCTCGTGGCCATGGCGACCTGTGATGCCGCGCGCATCTTGAAATGGGATAAGGTGGCAGGAACGCTCAAGACGGGAAGCCGCGCCGATTTGCTGGTAATCGATAGCATGGCTGCGGATCCATACACCGCTCTGTTGCGGGCCCGGGAAACGGATATTCGGCTGGTGATGATCAACGGCGTCGCCCGTTACGGTTGGCCCGAGGTGATGACGAAACTTGCGCCAAACGACCAGACAGTCAGTGTCGGCGGAAAAACGCGGCTGCTTTTCTTGAAGCAGGAAACCGCTGACCCGGATGTTGCCCAGGTGTCGTTGAGCACTGCCGCTGACACACTGCGCGATGCCCTCCAGCACATCGCCAAACTGGCGAAGGAGACGGAGACGGCGAAGCCCAAGCCTCCGGTCCGACGCCTGCTCGATGCACCGCCGGCCCCGGTCTGGTCTCTGGCGTTGGATGAGATTGCCCCCTGCGGCATGGATCTGGCCCCGCGACTTCCATTTGGCGGGCCGCGCGACTTCACCGGTCCGGTGCGCGCCACCCGTGTGAACCCCACGGTCTCCCCTCCTCTGTCAGCCATCTTGAAGCCGGTCAAACTCGACCTGCTGACCGTCGCCGACGACGACAGATTTCTGGACATGATGACACACCAACCGAACGTGCCGGGGCCGATTAAGAACGGCTTGAGCGCGCTTTACTGAACAGTCAAAAGTCCAGCCGTTTTCGAATCGTTGCGCGGATTTTACTTGTCCACTTTCTTTTCAAAGAAACCCGCGGGTGCCCCGGAAACACTTAAACCACCCGGCCTCACGGACCATGCCTGGCCTGTTAAAGTGTCAACGATTAGCAGCAATTCCCCGCCGGCTGAAGACTGGAACCTTCCAACAGGACGCGATTCGCCTTCCCCTGCTCCAATAGCGATCATGACAACAAGACCGATGCACAATCCGATCAATGCACTTTTGAGGTCAATTTTTGTATTCATGGTTTGGTACGTGTTTGTTCGTGTGATGCTGCCTGTCTCGCATTCGACTCCTAATCTTCATGCGGCAGCATGAGTCCAAAATAAGCCTGTCCTCGGTACTGTCGATCAAATAACGATACACGATGTCCGAAGTAACGCCGCGTGAGCCCCTGCGGCCTACAATGCCCTTAGGCCGGGTCCCCTGCCCCGGCGACGTTGACTTTAGGACGCTGGGTATGATCCCCTTTAAAGCTCAGCCGTGCGCTGCAACCGGAGCGCGATGGCCGGGTTCGCTGCAAGCGCATGCAGTCCCAGAGAAAGCGGAAGGTCATGCATAACCGCCGGCCTCGCAAACGTGAACCAAGAGATGAGCGCGACGACCGAACTCCAAATGAGCCCCC
>JBDTOW010000255.1:0-6249 GCA_039933075.1 Verrucomicrobiota bacterium
GTCCGTGAGAGCCGACGTCCACAGGCCGAGTGCGACGGTGGCCGGGACCGTGAATCCCTCCGGCACGAGGTTGGGCAACACGAGCGTCAACGATAAAACATACGAGTCGGCTGTCTCGCCCGCCGTGCCGTTCAGGTTTTGATCCATCCTGTTGCCGGCCAGATCATGGATGTCGGGGCCAATCGTGAAGTTAAAAGTTCCTTCGCTGTTTTGCGGCGCGAAAACGATTTGGAAATTGCGCGCGTCGATGCGATTAACCGCGGTTGCAATGATCGGACCCCCTGGCCCAATGATCTTCACTTGCGCCGTGGCAAACGTAGCCGCATCGATGTCCTTGTTGAACGTGATGGTTAAGCTCGAGAACGGCACGTTGAGAGTGCCGGACAGATTTGAGCCAGTCACAAACGGCGGCGTGGCATCAACTCTAAATGATCCCGTGTAGGGAGCCGGCATCGCGTTGCCCGCCAGATCAAAAATCTGCGGGCCGACCGTCAGCGTGTAGGCGCCAGCGGCGATCTGCGGAGCAAAGTTGATGCGATACGTGGTCGCGGTTTGCCCAACGACGCTGAGAATGGGAATCAACGTGTTGTCCGGCGCGCTCAAGGTGGCGCGATCCGGCGTGAACGTTTCCGGACGAATCGGCGCCCCGAACGTCACATCCACAAAAGTGATTCCAGCGGCCACCGTTCCTGTCGGCGTCTGGCTCAGGATGGTTGGACCGACGTTCTGTTCTACAACGGTGCCGAGATAGCGATCCTGGAACGTGCCGGCCGCGCCGTCGCCATTTTGATCCATGGCGATACCGGCGGGGTCGGTAATCGCCGGGCCAACAGCAAACGTGTACGTCCCGTTGGCGAACTGCGGCAGGAATGCGATACGATAAACGGTGGGGCTGACCTGCGTGACGGCCGTGGCGGTGACGGCACCAAGCGGTCCTTGAATCTGCACGGCGAGCGGCGTGAAGCTGGCGGCGAGAATCGCCGCGTTGAACGTGACGTCCAACGAACTGAGAGGCGTGTTGATCGGCCCGGTGGGCGATTGCGCAATAATCCGAAGCGCGACGCGCTGTAAAGTGAAGGCCCCCGAGTAATCGGCCGCCAGCGGGTTGCCCGCGCGGTCGCGAACGGTCGCCGTCAACGCGAAGGCATAGGCGCCGTTGGTGAACTGCTGCGGAACTCCGAAGGCAAATTGTGTGGGACTGAGGGCCGTAACGGACAGCACCCGCACCGGACCATCTGGACTCGTGAGCAACGCGGCGGCGGCCGTCACCGTGGTTGCATCCATCGGTTCGGAGAACGTGAGCACGATCTGCGAGAAGGATGAGGTGGCTGTTCCGGTCGGCGTCTGCGCCGTCACCGTCGGCGCGACGTTGTCGATAACCAGCGTTCCGTTGTAAGCTGAGTCCATCGGGAAACCCTGCGGATCGAGAACCTGTGAATCGATGACGACGCGGTAGGTTCCCGGGCCCAGACCCACCGGCAAACCGAGCACAAACTGCGTGGCCGAGTTGGAAGTGATGGTGGTGACCGGGACCACGAGTCCGGCGGGCCCGGTAATCGTCACGCGCGCGTTGGTCAAAGTCCCCGCTTGCACTGGTCCGGAGAAATCAATCGTCAGCGACTCTGGCGACGTGTTCGTCAGCGTGGGCGTCTGGCTGATGACGCGCAACCCACCGGGCAGCGCCGGTCGCGTCGTCAGGAAATTTGAATAATCAACCCAATCGCTCACGTTCTGTCCCGCCGCATTGACGTTTTGCCGGCTATCGGCGTTGGAGGGATCATTCGGCCCGCCGGCGTCGCCCCACCACGAACCGGTCGCGACAAATTTCGTGAGGTCGTTGGCGCCGTTGCTGGCGGCGGTGCCAGCCAAACCGGTAAACGACGAACCGGTGACGAACGCGGAGCTGGTTCCACCGGTCGGCACCCGGACGCCGTTGCGGCCACCCGAGATATTTAGTCCGGTCGCCGTCAGCGAACCGTTTACGACATTGACGGCCCACGCGTTGCCGTCGTTCACGCCGCTGCGGAGAACGCGGCTGTTCGTCAGCGTGATCGCGGCCCCGTTCTCGATGCTGATGCCGGTGCTGTCGCTGTCACGAACGGTGAGATTATCCACCGAGGCCGGCGACCGCAGATAAACGGCGGCGCGGAACCAACTGCCGTTGCCCGGACTCGCTGCATTACCCGCGTAACGAACTTCCAAGTTGTTCAAAGTCGCCTTGCTGTTCGCTTCCACAATCAACCCATGCCACTCACCGGCTCGCCCCACGCTGGCGGTGCCATCAATGCTACCCAGCGCCGAGTCGTCCGTGAATGTGGTTAAGATGACGGGACTGGCGGATGTGCCAGCGGCAATGAGCGTCCCCCCGCTTACATCGATATAATTTGCAGTGTGCATTTTGACGACCACACCGGGATCGAGGGTCAACGAGGAACCCGCAGGTATGACAAGGCTGCTATTTATTATTTCATAGGGCAGGTTCGTGATGCTCCAACGCCGCGGATTCACCGGGTCGTTCGTCGTGTTATTCGACGGGTCAGGTAACGTGCCGCCGTCCATGAGAAAGGCGTTTGCCCCGTTTCGCGCCGCGTTGAAATTCGTGATCGCCGGATCGGATGAAAGCTCCGACCAAATCGGGTGACTGTTGTGATCGGTGACCGTAATCGTGTCGAGCGTGGGATTGGAGCTGGCTATGCGCAAGCCGCGCCAGTCCCCTTGAGCCACCATGACGTTGCGCAGAACTGCGGTCGTGCCTCCCGACAACGTAATGGTCGGACGAAACCAACTGGCGTTTCCCGGACTGGCGGCGTTGCCCGCGTAGCGGATTTGCGCGTTGTTAAGCACGGTCGCACTGCTTGCGGTTCCGTCGATAAAGATACCTTGCCAACTTCCCGGAACCGGCAGAGTGGCCACACCATCGGCGTTGGAGTCCCCGCCGGCGGAATCGTCGCTCAAGGCGGTAAAGACAATCGGTGCGCCACTGGAGGCATTGGCGTTGAGGGTGCCCGCGATGCTGACAAAAGCCGCCTGCGGAAGTTTCACTACCGTGCCGGGCACCAGCGTCAGGGTACGGCCCGCCGGCAGGGTCAAGGAAGTTTCCAGATGGAAAGGCAATCCGGAGCCATCCCACGTCCGGTTTGCGTCCAGCGTGCCCCCACCGATCTGGATGCGATCGCCGCCCGTCCGCGTGGACCGCAACCCGCGGAACGTCGGATTGGACATCAGGCTCATGTGGATGGCTTCAGCCCGGACGCCATCGATGGTGACCGTATCGAGGGTGGGTGCAACATCAGTGCCATTGATTTCAATGCCCCGCCAATCGGCCTCAAAAATGCGCGTGCGAATCACGGTGGTAGCGGCGTTGAGACGCAAAGCGGGACGGAACCAGCTTGCGTTCCCTGGACTGGCTGCATTACCCGGATAGCGGATGTCCACATTGTCGAGCACGGTGCCAGTGGAGTCGCTCTCGATGAACAACGATTGCCAATCGCCGCGCTGCGGCGCTGCGGCGCCGTCGGAGCCGTCACGGAAGGTGTCGCCCAGAGCAGTGTCGTCCCGGCGCGAGGTGAGAACGATCGGCACGGCCGCCGTACCCACGGCTGACAATGTGCCGTTGATCTGGAGGTACTGGGCGGTATTCCACTTCAGCACCACGCCCGGATCGAGGGTAAGAGTGATTCCCACCGGGACCGTCACACTATTGTTGAAAATGTACGGCATGTTGATCAACGACCAGCGCCGGCTGGTCGGCAACGCGCCGCCATCAAAGAAGAACGCGTCGCGGCCATTGCTGGAAGCGGCGATGTTGCTCAGTGATGGCGTTACCGTAAAATCTGAAACGAAGGCGAACTCGCGGGCATTGGTCACACTCACGTTGATCAGTGTGGGCGACGAGGCATCCTGCAGTCGGACACCGCGCCAGTCAGCTTGAACGATGCGGAGGTTCTCCAGCCGCGCATCGGTGCCCTGCACCGTCAGCGCGTAGCGAAACCAGCTTGCATTGCCCGGACTGGCGGCGTTGCCTGGATAACGAATATCCACGTTGCGCAGTATCGTGTCGGCGGTTGCGTTCGTCAGAAAAATTGCCTGCCAGTTGCCCGCCACGGGTGACGACGTGTTGCCGTCGGCATTCGAATCTCCGCCCGCCGTGTCATCGGCGACGCTGGTGAAAACAATTGGCAATGCAGCGGTGCTGTCGGCAATCAGCCGTCCCTTGTTGACATCGATGAACACCGCCTGGCGCAACTTGATCACCTGTCCCGGCGCTATGGTCAGAGTCCGATCCTGGGGAATCGTGAGGGAACCAGTCAGTTCGATCGGCAACCCTCCGCCATCCCAAACCTGATCGTTTGAAAATGTCCCGCCCAGTTTGAGCACGCGATTGCCACCGTTGTTGGATGCCACAAGGCTAACGAGCGTAGGATTGGAAACGAGGTCCACCGTGAAAGCATCTGACCGTCCTTTGTCGACCGTCACCCGCGTGAGCGATGGATTGGAGGTAAGAATATCGACGCCGGTGAAGTCGGCATCGCGAATCAGCACATCACTCAACTTCGCGTTCGAACCCGTGACCCGGACTGCTGGACGGTACCAGGAGGAATTGCCAGGATTGGCGGCGTTGCCCGCGAAGCGAACTTCCACCTGGTCAAGAACCGAGGCGTCCGAGCCAGCCCTGAAATAAATCGCCTGCCAATCACCGGACTGAGGAGTCGAAGCGGCAACGTCGGCATTCGTGTCGCCACCGACGGAGTCGTCCTTGAACGAAGTAAAGATTATTTTGTTGTCCGCCGCCCCAACCGCGTTGAGCGTGCCATCCACTTCGAGATCGACCCCCTGCCGGAACTTGACGACCAGTCCCGGGATGAGGGTGAGCGCGGTTCCCGCCGCAACGGTCAAGTTGTTGTTGATAAACCCCGGGAGCCCGCCGAAGTCAAAGGTTCGGTTTGCCGTCAGAGTTCCTCCAACAAACCAATAGCCGTTCAAGCCGGTGTTGCTCGCCGAGAGCTGGCGGAGTGTCGGGTTGGCCAATGCAGTCTCCGCGAACGCCAACGCCCGTGCCCGGGTTACAAGAACTCGCGTCAAGACCGGAGAGCCGCCGACAATTTCGACCCCATTCTGGTCCGCGTCGATCACCAGCACGTCGGTCAAGGTGGCAGATGTGTTGGTCAGGCGGATCGCTGGGCGATACCAGGAGGAATTGCCCGGATTGGCCGCGTTGCCCGCAAAACGAACTTCAGCCTGGCTGAGAACCGATTGGTCCGAACCGGCCTCAAAATAGATCGCCTCCCAATCGCCCGCCTGCGGCGAGGAAACCGCGGCATCCGCGTTGGCATCGCCCCCGACCGAATCGTCCTTAAAGGAGGTGAAGATGATTTTGCTCGTCGCAGTTCCCAAGCTAGTCAAAAAGCCGGTGTTGACCGTGAGGCTTGCTCCTTGAGCAAATTTGACCACCTGTCCGGGAACGATCGTCAAGGTCGCTCCGCCGTCGATAGCCGTGTCGCTGCTTACATAGACGGCGAGGCCACCGAAGTCGAATATCCGGTTCGACGACAGTGATCCGCCGACAAACCAATACCCGTTCAGAGTTCCGTTGTTGGTGGCCGACAGTTCGCGAAGAATTGGATTCGAAAACTCCCTTTCGGTGAATGCCAGGAATCGGGCGCGGTTGACCGCAACGCGGGTCAAAGTCGCCGCGCTGGCGCGAAGTTCGATACCATCCCAATCGGCATCCTGGACGACCACGTCGGTTAGGGTCGCGCCGGTGCGGTTCAGCCGAACTGCCGGCCGGTACCAGGACGTATTACCAGGATTGGCCGCATTGCCCGCGAAACGAACTTCCGCCTGGCTGAGAACCGATAAGTCCGAACCGGCCTCGAAATAGAGCGACTCCCAGTCACCCGCCTGTGCCGCGCCGGCGGGAGCACCTTGAATCGGCAAGCCAACCGAGGCGTCGCGAGCCGAAGTGAAAATGATCTTGGAAGTAGAAGTGCCCGCGGCGAGAAGAGTGCTGGAAATCGAAAGAGAGGCGCCTTGTTGGAACTTTACCACAGTTCCCGGCTGCAAGGTTAGAGTAATACCAGCAGAAAGCGTAACATCTCCGGAAATATAAATCGTCCCGCTCCAAATGGTGTCCACACCGATGGCACCGCCTGCTACTTGAGTAACCGTAGGAGGAGCCTGAGGCCGGAGTGCGCTCGTTTTGGAGGGCGAAGAGGAAGGCCCTTTAGATGATTGTACCGAAGCGGGAGG
>JBDTOW010000256.1:0-6241 GCA_039933075.1 Verrucomicrobiota bacterium
TTGTCCGCCAAGGAAAAGATGGGAGCCGCTTTGTTGCATCTTGCTCCAATCATCCAGACTGCCATACACCCCGTTGAAGTTGAACAGGCGCTTGCCATGCTCGATCCCTTTCCAGGCTTTTCCGCCGAGCAGGTCCACATAATCTTCGTATCCGAGAGGGGGAAAATTCTGCGCCATCAACAGGCCGCCTTGCGGGTTCAGCGGAACGTGGGCCTCGATGTCCTTCAATGCCTCGGCCATCGGGCGCGTTGCAGGGTTGCTGGGCGCGCCGGAAACCAGCGCCACGAAACTCATGTCCTTGGAAGCCGGTTGATAAAGATAGCGATAGAGCGACGTGCCATACGCGGGCAGACCGGCCGCTTGCAATGCAGCATCGTCACGGCAAAGCTCCCACCGGTTCTCCGGTGAGCCTGGAGACACTGGTTGCCGACGGACCAGGTCGAGAAACGTGGGCAGGGAATGCTTCGTTTCCAAGCCGGTCTGGATGAAACCGCCCGGGTTGAGCGCTCGGAGACTCGTGGCCGTGTTCGCCCAGCGCTGATCCAGGCTGTGGTTGGAAAGTGATTCGCGCAATGCGATCAGGCTCGATACGAGGCCGTCCACGTTTTGCACCCATAGTTCGGCCCATTCGCGCAACCGTCCGCCCGCGTCGGTCAGACACCCCAGATACACCATCGCATCCGGAAGGTCGCGCAGCAAAACCAGGTGCCCAGCGGCCGGATCGGGAATCTCGCGCGCGAGCACGCACAACCGCACGCTGGCTTCCACATCAGCTTCCCGTATGGGGATGGCAGAGTAACCTTCAGGGATTCCTGTTTGATTCCCGGACACTCTGGTAGTAGCCATGCAATCTTTCTCCTTATTCTGCCCCGCTTTTGCAAAGCAAAAATCCAATTTCAATTCCATCCTTGACAACTCTCGCGCTTGCTTTTTGAATCATACGGTTTTTCCATGAAAAGTTTGTATTCCCACAGTGGAGGGCGCTCCCGTTTTGGTCGGATTCTTCTAACCTTTCTGTCCGGGAAGTGATTTCCCGCCGAGCGATGACACAAACGGCAAGATCACATCCCGCGGCGGACAGGGTCCTCACGGCGGGACGGCGCTCATTCGGCTGCTCTGACGAGAGAGGATGCGCGGTTTTTGATGAAACGCCGAATCATTACATCGGTGGGACGCGCACACGTTTACTCTTTCAGACCGAGGGTAGACGCTTCTGCGTCGCCTAACCAGAAGCTAGTTTCCTATGGATCCAAAATTATTGACCGAAAGCGGCTGGAAGGCCGTCACCGCGAAATTCAAGATCAAAGACAACGGCCTGCAGCGTGCCCTTGCGGCTTACGAAAATCTCGAGGACGACGAGCACGATGTTTGTCTGAAGGGGATCGCGTCCATCCAGGAACTCGCAGCCACTCTCAAGAGAGCCAAGGAAGTTGCTGGAAACGCCGCAGTCGTCAAATACCTGAACGATCTGGCAAAGGCTGCCGAAGAGGATGAGCGCGATATCGCCAAGGCGAAGGCTGCTGCCGAAAAGGCCAGAGCTACAGCCGACAAAGCCAAAGCTGATGCTGAAAAGGCCGAGGCAGAAGCTCAAAAGGCTGAGGCCAAAGCCAAAAAGATGGCTGAGGCCGGCACGGAGGACGACGGGGCCGAGGAACAGGATGAAGAGGATGATGAGAGCGATTACGAGACGAAGCTTCTGGCCGCCTTCCAAAAGCTAAAGAGCGCCAAGGACGTCGCTTATCAATTTGTCGTCTGCGATGCCAAGCCGCACTGTGGTGTCATGATCGCCAAAAAGATCACTTCCAAGCACAAGGAGCAACTCACCAAGATTACCGGGAGCAAACGATTCCTGCACGTGGGCACGTGCCGCATGGAGGAGGGCCGCTTCACCTTCAGCACCGAGAAGCCAGCGCCGGGGTTGGCACGCAAGCTCCAGGATTCAATCAAGCATTTCACCGGCAAGAAGCTCCCGATCAGAGTAGGCACCGAATCCGTCGACGAAGATGACGATGAGGGGAATCTTGGACCCATCGCCCCGCCCAAATTACCAAAGGCTGAACTGACCAAAGCCCCGGAGGTGTGGCGGGGCACTCGCGACATCCTGGATAAAAATATCAAGGCACTCAAGAAAGCGATCCAGGCTCAGTACGGCGACGAACAGCCGGTTCTCATTGACGAGATCAACGAGAACATTGAGAAGATGGACTCGGTTCTCGAGAAACTCGATAACAGGCTGGCAGACTCGCTTACCAAAGCTTACGCGGCAAAAGATAATGACGCCCGCAGGCTGGAGTTGAAGATCTCCAAGGCGATTCTCGCCGAATATATCAATTACGTGAAATCTGATCCCCTCATCGCGCATATAGACGCGAACCCGTTCGGCGTTAAAACGAACTTAAAGGCAGTTTTGACCGGCAGTCTTACCCATATGGCCCAAGCCATTGGGTAAGGCGCATGGAAGCAAGGACCAAACCATGAGCAAAGAAATTTCAAATTTGGCGGCAGCAAAACTGGAGCCTGGTCTTACGCTCGAACAGAAGGCTTGGCTGAAAACGCTCGGGAACCTCGTCGGTACGGCCGTGGACCATGAGGCCGATGTGGAAAATGCCGTTGCGCCGGCCGCTGCAAAGCAGAAAGCCGGACAACGCCTCCAAAAGGAGTCCTTAACCGGTGACGACCGCAGCTTGACGAAGGGCTTGTTCAGCCCGGCGGACATTCCCGGGGAAATAATCAAAACGCTGACGGCGCCGCACAGTTGCACTTGTAGGATTAATAACAACACGGACAAAACTTTGCAAATGGACCCGGCGAGCGTGGTCGAAGTGGACGACGAAAAGAAAATCGGGATATCGCACGGCAAGTTTGAGTCGTTTCCGCCGGATCCGATCACACCCAAACAGTCAGGCGCGGAATTCAAAGCCGTCAGCAATACGTTCCTCGGACAAACACTCACGGGCGTTGAAGGCAGGGTAAAGTACGTTGTCGACGACCAGGGGACAGTTTGGACGATTCATTTCAATAATCCTTTCAAGGGGAAAAACACGGCCGACTCGCAACTCGACGGCCCGAACAAGGCACGGTTTGTAGCGCCTAAACCGGTCGCCGGTGGGGGTGACGACGCCATCTACTTGTTTATTCTCAATCTCAAAGACGGACCGGGGCCGGCACCGACTCCTGTGCCCGGACCGACGCCGCCCGCCGCGCAGGAGGTGCCTTCAAGCTGCCTGATCACCATAAATAACAAGACCGAGTTCGCGCTCACGCTGGCAGATCAGGGCCATGACCGCGGCGACTTCATGACCTTTCCTCCCCAGACAATCCAGCCGGGCGCTTCGGCGCAGTTCGTGTCGGTCGAGACACCGAACAGCGATACGGAAGGTTGCAAGGGTTTTGTGTCGTGGGAGGTGGGTTCACCTGCCGTCGCCACCTGGCGTGTCGAATGGGACAACCCCGAAAAGGAGAAGAATACGGCCAAGGCCACCGCCGAGCCACAGAGTGAAGGTTTCCGCTCGATCGCCCAAATCGGCCAGGGCGAGGACAACGTGCCAGTCAGCTTTACGATCTCAGGCGGCCGTCAGGGGCCGGCTCCCAGCCCAAGTCCATCGCCCAGTCCGTCTCCAAGTCCGTCCCCAAGTCCGTCCCCAAGTCCGTCCCCAAGTCCGTCCCCAAGTCCATCACCCGGTCCATCACCCGGTCCATCGCCTGGTCCATCGCCAGTCGTAGTGGAGGAGTTCAATCCGCCTGTCGAGGCGCGTCAGCCGACACTACGCAAGGGTGATAAGAGCGTGGACGGCTGGGTGGAATACCTTCAAGAGTTGCTCATCCATCACAAGATAGCCAACTTGGAAATAGACGGAAACTTCGGTCCGGCAACCGAAGCGGCCGTTCTCAAATTCCAACGTAGGGAGAAAATCCAGGAAGATCGCGTCGTCGGGAACCAGACTTGGGCTGCATTGCGCCTGGGAGCGCCCGAGAAGCCGAGCACTGACGGACGGCAACCGCACACCTTTGTCGAGAAGGGGGCTGAAGCACGTTGGAGCACTGAGGAAGACGCTGCTACCTATCACACTAGTTCTGATAAGTTGGATTTGATTGTTGTCTCAGTCGGCGATGCCAAAATCGACGACTTCAAGGCGACCGTGCGCGTCACCCCGCCGAATACGAAGTCCAAAGTAGTCGAGGTCACCATCGGCAAACCATTTAAGGAGATACCAAGTGGTGCCGGCCACGTTCATTCCGTGACGCTGCCGAACTTCAAGAAGACGTTCCCTGCCAAGGATCCCGCGGCGAAGGTGGAGGACTATAAATTGGAGGCCTTCCTTCCGCAGGAATTGGGCGGTGACCTTTGGTCCGGCAAGAAGATCATAGAGGAATCCTAGAGCCGGCGTACGCTCCAGCGGGAAAGGAAATCGTCAATCAGCGATTGACAATTTGAGCGACATTACGTATGCGATCATACGGTTTTCCATGAACAAGATTTCATTCCCACCACACAGACGAGAAGCGGTTTTCTTCCCACCCGGGTTGATTCTTCTGCGCGGATCAACCAAGAACGATAATTTGTATGAATCCAAAAACAATATTAACTGAAGAAGGCTGGGAGGCTGTCGCGCCGGATTGCAAAGGTAAGGACAAAGATCTGCTGAAGGCGCTCTTTTTTTACTGGTCGCTTGAGGACGACGACTTTGATTTTCGATCTAAGGCGCTGGGTAAGATTGCCGCCCTCGCGGGTGCCCTCAAAACGGCCAAGGAAGTCGTTGCGGACCCCGCCGCCGTCAAATACCTGAATGACATGATCAGCGCCACGAAAACGAAGCAAGGCGAGATGACCAAGGCCAAGGCCGATGCCGAGAAAGCCAAGGGGCTTGCCGCCAAGACCGAGGCCACGACGCTGAAGAAGGCTGATGCTGAGGCGAAGAAGCGAGATCAGGAGGGGGATGGCGAGGAGGAGGATAAAGAGGAAGCTGAAGAGGAGGAGGCTGAGGAGGATTACTCGGGGCGACTCCTGGCCGCATTCCGGAAACTAAAGGGTGCGAAGGATCAGATCTACCAATTCATCGTCTGCGACGCCAAGCCCCACTGTAGTGTCATGGTCGCCAAGAAAATCACTCCCAAGCACAAGGCGGAACTAACTCAAATCACTGGAGGGAGCAAACGGTTCCTGCCGGTGGGCACCTGCCGTATGGAGGATGGCCGATTTAGCTTCAGTACGGATCTGCCGGTGGCGGGGTTGGCACGCAAGCTTCAGGCTTCAATCAAGCATTTCACCGGCAAAAAGCTCGCGCTCAAAGTAGGCGCCGAATCCGTGGATGAGGACGAAGATCCCTTATTGGACGCGAAGAACCCGGACGCCCGCCCCTCAGCCGAGCCGTCGGCAGCGAAAGAGCCCTTGTTCAACGCTACCAGGCCGTTCGAGATTAGCGCCTCGGTGGGGCGTCGCGGCAAAAACAATCCGGAAGATGTGCAGGCCGTACAGGCTGCGTTGAACCGCCGGGCCGAGGCGGGCCTGCCGGTGGATGGCAAGTGCGATGACAAAACCGTCAAAGCAATCGAGGAGTTCCAGAAGCTCTTGGGCAAGTTCAAGCCCGATGGATTGATCGAGCCACGCCGGGGCACCGCCCGCGCGCTCGCGAGTTCCGCGAAACTGGGGCCACCTCCCGAACCGCCGAAGCCCATTGCTCCCCCAAAGCTGGGAAAGGCGACACTCGCCAACGCACCGATGGTCTGGCACAGCACTCGGAACATTCTCAATACCAATATCGAGGAACTCAAAAAAGGAGTCCGGGCAGAGTACGGACCCGAAGATCCTGAACTCCTCAAGCAGATTGACGACAGCATGGTAAAGCTCAGCGGGATCCTCGGCAAACTCGACACCCGGCTCGCGGACTCACTCGCGAAAGCCAACGCCGCGGGAAATGACGCGGCCCGCAAGGCCGAGTTGAAGATCGCCAAAACCATCCTGATCGATTACCTCAAGTATGTGAAATCGGAACCCTTGATTGCTCACATGGATTCCAATCCGTTCGGAGTTAAAACCAATTTGAAGCAGGTGCTGACGGACAGCCTGACGCACATGGCACAAGCCATTGGCTGATCCGGTGCCACCTGTTAAACGATAAAACAATAATCCCCGACCCGAGCGCGAACCGCCCGGCGGAGTGAACGCGGCAAAAAAGAAAAGCGCTGGATATGGGAGACGAACATGACTCGTGGCTGAAGACGACGCTCGGCGTTGACGTGG
>JBDTOW010000257.1:0-6240 GCA_039933075.1 Verrucomicrobiota bacterium
GGCGGCGCGTAACGTGTGGGTATGCGTAGTGGATGCGGATGGAACGGCGCGGGTATGGGACGCCCGAACGGGTAAACCGGTAACGCTACCGCTGGACCATGGCGCCGAAGTGAAAGTGGCACGCTTCAGTCCCGATGGCCGATGGATTGTGACAAGTTCAGAAAATCGGAGCGCACGCGTGTGGGACGCTCAGACGGGCGAACCGGTGACGGAGCGGCTGCAGCACAATGACCACGTGGAGTGGGCGGAGTTCAGTCCCGACAGTCAACGCGTTGTCTCGGCTTCCAGCGACAACACAGCGCGCATTTGGGAAGTGCGCACGGGAAAACCCATTGGGCCGTCATTGCGGCATGCCCGGACGGTCCAGAAGGCCGTCTTTAGTCCGGATGGCCGCCGCGTGGTGACCGTGTCGCTGGACCGAACGGCCCGGATTTGGGACGCGAGTTCGGGTGAAGCGCTGACCCATCCGATGATGCACGACAGTCCCGTATCGCAAGTTTGCTTCAGTGCCGACCGGCGGCGGATTCTGACTTCGTGCTGGAGTGGCACGTCGCGGCTGTGGGATGCAGACACCGGCCGTCCGCTGACTGAATGGCTGGACGCGGGTGACGGGGGGTTCAGCGCGTGCTTTGACTCGACGGGCCGCCGCATTGTCAGTGGGGCGTATATCAACGGGATCGTTCGCGTGTGGGATACGCCGCCAGCGCCGACCCCCGTGCCGCCATGGTTTTTGGCGTTGGCCGAAGCGGTAGCCGGCACACGATTGAGCACACACGGCAACACGGAACTAGTGTCCCGTCGGGAACTTGAAGACGTGGCCCAGCGACTACTAGCCCGCGTGAGCGAGGGCGATTTCTATGAGCGTCTGAGCCAGTGGTTTCTCGCGGACCCGTCGCAGCGGCCAGCGTCTCCCTTCTGAGCATTGCCAGGATTTCGCGTTGTGCCCTTCGGCTTTTCCTGTAATCTGGAAGGGTGAGCGAAGTCACCCGCATCCTCACCGCCATCGAGCAGGGCGACGCCAAGTCTACCGACGAACTGCTGCCGATGGTTTACAATGAACTGCGCCGCTTAGCCGCATACAAGATGGCGAACGAACCTGCCGGCCACACGCTCCAACCCACCGCGCTCGTTCATGAGGCCTGGCTCAAGCTGGTGGATTCGCCCTCTCAATCCTGGCAGAACCGCGCACACTTCTTCGGCGCCGCCGCTGAGGCAATGCGCCGCCTGTTGATCGCCCGCGCCCGACGCAAAGGACGACAACGCCGCGGCTCTGGAGCTGAGCACATCGACGTGGATGAACTCGAAATCGCCAGCCCCGCGCCCGATGACCAATTGCTTGCTCTCAACGAAGCCCTCGACCGCTTCGCCGCGCTGGAACCGGAGCAGGCCGAATTGGTCAAGCTGCGCTACTTCGTCGGCCTTAAAATCGAGGAATCGGCTGAGGTCCTCGGCATTTCCGAGGCCACCGCGAAACGCTGGTGGACCTACGCCCGAGCCTGGCTGCTCGAAGAAATAAGCCCGCCGAGAGGCTGAAGGCTTCAGTTTGCGTCGCCATCGCGCTGCTCTTTTCCTGATCGGCCGTCGCGATTCCGCCACCACTACGGGTTGGCTTTCGCCAGTTGCACACCATGATTCCTATCATACCTATTATAAACGCAAGGCTCAGAACCCCTGACCTGGAGTGTAAGTGCGATAGAATCTTTCCCAAACGACTTGAGGTTGGTAAGCTCACATCATGGCTAATGCCCGGTATTCCAAAGCAGGCGGTTTCGTTAAGCGACGTCTGTTCTCTGGATTGTCCCCTTCCACCGACTCAAGCTCCGATCAATGTAACCGGATGAACCAAACACAACAAATGAACAAACTAAGATCGATTATGCGACGATTCACCCTTGGAATTATGGCTGTCGCCTGCTTTTTTGCGCTCAGTGGATGCGATTATGAAGTTCCTTTAACCGCCAAACCCACTCGCAAGGTTGATGAAAAACTCCTGGGCGACTGGATTCCCAAGGACGGCAAGGAAAAAATGAAAGTGCGAAGATTTGACGACACCATATATATCGTCTCTTACGATGGAAATCTATATCGCGCCTTTCATTCAGACGTTGCCAAGACTTCTTTTGTCAGCGTGCAAGACATCGATTCCCCGGATCGCAAGTACGCCTACTTGACGTGGATGTTGTCCGACGATGGCAAACGACTTGGCCTGCGGGTCGTCAACAACAAGATCATTCCGAATGAGAACAAGGACTCAGAGACCATTCAGAAACTCATTGAGAAGAATCTGCAAAGTCCGGAACTGTTGGGAGAGGAAACGCAGTTCAACAAGGAAAAGTAATTAGTCATTTTCCCGTGCCCCTCATCACTGGCAGCAAAACCAAATCTGACTACGACGTGATCATCGTCGGCTCCGGCGCCGCGGGGGGGCATCAGCGGTTACGTGCTGGCGTCCGCACGTCGTGGATCAATGGGGCACTGGGAAGTGAAGAATCTTTTCGTAACCGATGGCGGCTGCTTCGTCTCCAACGCGGACAAGAATCCGACGCTCTCGATTATGGCGAATGCCTGGCGAAGCTGCGAGTACCTGAGGGAAGAACTGAAGAAAGGCAACGTCTGATTCCACAAACGCAGCCATTCCCATTTTGCGGAACGCGTCTGTGTGGGAAGCACCAGCCGCAGCGCGTGGATAAGCAAAACCGTTTGGTGTGGCGCGGACATGCTGCGGCTGGTCGGGACGACACAGCCGCGCTCCGGGCCAAAAGAGTTGCTGCCGTGAACAAGCTATATGGCGTCTCCATAGGTTGTTTTATTCCGGAGGTAGCCCGCCACGATCTCCCCAAAGTCGTTTAGATCATGGCTGTCTCGCGTTCGGTCGGTCATGGTTTCACGGCCGTACCGGAAGATCTCTTCAATCGTGTGACTCCCAAGCATCCGGTAGCTCTCGAACTGTGACTCGCTGAAAAACTGGTCGCTGGTGGCTTCATGCGGAAATGTCGCCGAACTTTTCGCATAGTTGAAAACGTCGACCGGTTGACCGGACCGCACCACGGGCTTGAGATAAACCAGCACGCCCGGTCGGGCGCCGGCGCCGTCCACAGCCGAATAGTCGATGGAACCAAGGGCACAGTACTGACTCACTTTGGTTTCCTCCTTGCGCGAGAAGATGCGCAGTTCCTGCAACGTAATCGGCACGCCCAGGTCGATGCGGATCTTGCGAATCGCATTGCCCAAATCTTCGAACGCATAGTCCAGATCGGAGCCCGCATCACTCACCACAATGAAGCGGCAGCGGCGCAAGACCATTTCGTAGATGCCCAGGTTCTCGAAATGTCCGCCGTCCGAGAGGTAAATATATTTGTTTTTGTCGTCGGTGAGGCCGAGGGCTTCCTGCGTCAGAAGCAAAAAAGCGAACGTGGGCGAAGCCAGCTTGTACGTGCTTTGACCGTAGACTCCGGGATTTCCCAGCCACCAGCCCAGTCGCACGTTGAACAACGTCAGGAGGAAGGTAATCGCTGAAGAGGAATGATAACCCATATTCGGACTCGCGGCGGCGCCGGAGATGGTCACCGCCGTGCCTAGTGAGATGGGGCGCCCATTCGCCATGTTCCATCCGTAATCAGACGATCGGCGGTAGCCCAGATGATAATTCCCCGAGTGAAGCGACGAGACAGAGAAAGTCTCGGATTTGCGTTGCTGCCACGCCAGGTTGTCGCCGCTCACCAGGTTCAACGCGATATTCACCACGTGCAGCGGCCGGCGCGGCGGCGGCGGACACTTTTCGATCGCATCCGGAAACGCCCGCTCCAAGACCTGGCGATTGGCGAAGATCATCGCGTCCGTCGGCGGAAATTCCCGGCGAAAGGAGCTGGCCCCAAGCGAACGCGATTTTGCGCCCTCGCCTGACGAATCGCCCAGCATGAGACCGTTGAGTCCATCGACGAGCCAGCTCAACAGCCGATCGGGCGGAGGCTGCGAGATCTGGTATTTTTCAATCAACGGCCAGAGGCGGCTATCCCGGCGCAGGTGTTCCCCCACTTCGGCATGGAGCGGCTCCTTGGCTTGCCGCAGCGCGAGCACCAGTGCCGCCGGATTCTTCAAATTGTCCAGTTGCAACAAGCCCTGCCTTAGTTCGTGCATTGCGATGTTGTCATTCGGATCGAAACCGGTGAAGGGATTGGGATTCCGCCTCGTGCGGGTCGCTCCCAGGTACGCGCGAATAAGCCGGTCCCGATACATGGAATGCATTGAGAATCGGTTGATGTTGATGAACCAGGACATCACTGTTCCAAACGCCCCCAACGCCACGATCGCAATGGCAACCACTGTCCAGTGTGTCGCGTAAATCAGACGCAGCGTGCCTCGGGAATCGGTCATGAATGGTCCGGGAAGAGCGAACTTGTTTTGGGCCAAGCGACTGCTCCAAAGCTGTTCCAAAATCCAGCTCATCCCGAACGAAATTGTGATTAGGAATAAGACCACGAACACCGGCGCGGCGAACTTGGACGCGAGGTTAAGGAGCTTCGCTTGCCAATCGGCTCGCGCTTCTTGCTTTTTGTTTGCGGGCGTCTCCGCGCTTCGACCCAGCAGCACGGCGATCAGCCCGGACACGCCGCCCGCCGAGCCAACCAGCATTTTCCATTTCCAGCTCAGCGCCAGCAGACCCGCCGGGCCAAAAATAACCAACGAATACACGACGCTCCACACACTCAGGACCACCAACGTCCACGCGCCGAGCCGGCCCCACCATTCCCGATCCTCGTCACTCGTCCAGCGACTCACGACCCCGACAAAAAACGTTGCCGCGAGCAGAAAAAGCGTCAGGAAGAATGGTGTCGCAAAGCAAACGTAAACACATGTGTTCAGAATCGGATTGTCGCCGCCCACCGGATCGGAAAAGATCTCCCGCGCGCCCCAGCCGACGAGCAACCCGCCGATAGCGCCAGTGCCTGGCACCACCAGGGCTTCGAGTTTCCAGAAATGGTTCTTGAACCGCTGAAACAATGTGCCGGTGTCGTAGAGCATCAACAAAAGGCAACTGATCACCCACCCGCACGTGTGAAGCAGCACGCCAAACATCACAAAAGCTGCCCAGGAGTATATTTCGCCTCCGGAGTTGCGATGCCAGGCCCAATACAGCTCCATTGAGCCGGCCAAAATCACCAACGGCAACAAGCCGTACCACAAGAAACCCTCTTGCTGCCGCATGTACCGCCAAAATCCGCTCTGCGCGGTAGAAGTTTCGGCCACGGATGGCCGGTTGAACACCGTGTAGACGACCACCACGACACCCGCGACAAAGCCGAGCGCGAGCGCCGCGAACTGAGGCCACGCTCCGGCGTGCGCACTGGCCACAGTTACAAACAATCGCGGAATTGCCAGCGCAGCGATCAGCAATGGCAGCAACACCAGCCAGTTCAATATCAGATTGCGCAGATACGTCCCAACCAGTGTCCAGGTGTCCGCTGAAAGCACTCCCAGCTTCGGGCTCAAGTAATTGCTGAACGCACGAAGATGCCGAATCGGCGCCGGCTCCGGCTCGAGCGTGGACTTTGAAGAGACCGCTCTCGGCTGCGTGGCGGTCGCTGACGACGTATGCGACTCGGGAACGGACCGCAGTTCTTCGGCCACGCCGGCGATGCCTTTCGGATGCCGATGAATCCATGCGCTCAACCAACTTCCCACATAACCGCCGCCCGAAACCGTCGAGAGATAATCAAATTGTTCCAGGAGACCCTGGCGAGCCAGCCCCTGCAAAATGCCCAGCCCGAACGTCGCGCTGCGAATGCCGCCACCGGAGAAACAGAGAGCCGCACGCGGCCGACCGGGCGGCGGCGCATTCGCGGGAGCAGCGGTGGCAGTTTTTGTTTCCGCCGGTACGGCACCTACGCGGTTGATGGCGGTGTAGATTTGGGTGAGGCGAATTTCGTGAATTTTTTTTATCTCATCCGGGTAGGCTTCTTCCAGCAGGATGCGATTCAAATAAACGCGATTTTCTTCACCTGGCAAATCCAGCTCGACCCGCTTCCGCGTTTCGTCCTTCAGCCGAACATGAGAAAAGCGGTACTTTTCGTAGAGGCAAGGGCCGCGCAACATTTCATTGAGTTTATCGGGGAGCATGGCTGGCGATTCCAATTCCCCAAGTTTGCCGCGCAAAAATTCGGAAAGCGGATCGTTGCGCAGAGTGAGCGTCCTCATCAACTGAGAGCCGCCGCCAGAACCATCGTCACGAACGAAATGATC
>JBDTOW010000258.1:0-6180 GCA_039933075.1 Verrucomicrobiota bacterium
TTCGTGTCGGATTCGGCAATCTTGGCCAGACCAAAGTCCGTCACGTGCGGCTCGCCTTTGGAATCGAGCAGAATGTTCGCCGGTTTGATGTCCCGATGCAGAATGCCGCGTTGATGCGCGTAGTGGACGGCGCGTGCGACCTTTGCCATCAACTCCGCCGCGCGCTTCGTTGCCCAAGGCTTGCCGTGAAGTTCCCGCGCCAGGCTGAAGCCATCAATGAGCTTCATGCTGAAATAATGCTGGCCTTCGTGCTGGCCGATCTCGTAGATGGGAACGATATTCGGATGGTCCAGCTTGGCCGCCGCTTCCGCCTCGGTGCGGAAGCGTTGCACGAAATTCCTGGAGGCGAATAAGCCGGCAAGAATCATCTTGAGGGCAACGTCCCGCTTGAGACTGACCTGGCGCGCCCGATACACAACGCCCATGCCGCCGTGGGCGATTTCGCTCACGATCTCGTAGTCGCCGAAATAGCGGACCTTGCCCGGGGCGGAACCTCCATCCGAGTGGGGCTCAGGTTCGTCAAGTTCCGGAGTCAGTATGACTTGAAAGAGACACTTTGGACAAAGTCCTTCCGACGCATTGTCGCCCAGTGCGGCACCGCATTTGGTGCAGATGGTCTGTTCAGGCATAATGACGTTCATAGCTCATGCTTCCACCTTTCTACAGAAAGAAGTGAGTGTCGGTGTGACAGGAAAAATGAAGAATAATTCTCGAAGGCAAGAAACGTCCGCGCCGGGTCGCCTGTCAATTTCCGATTAGTGAGCGGACGGCAGGATACAGTACAAGGCGAAGGGAAGAAGGTGCGACGATCGCACGCGTTTCACCCTCTCCCCGTCCGACGGCACTGCCGTTGAAATAAGGTCTCGCGTTTGGAACGGCCGGCCCCGGAGGGGCCTGAATGTGAATAGCCGTGGGTGCAACCCACGGGACAACAGGCGAAATCCATATCGACCCCAAAGGGGCCCCAAAGGGGTCGAACAACACATGACGACGGGGTTTATTCGACCCCTTTGGGGTCGCAATCCTTTTCCGTTCCGACCCGTGGGTTGCCCACCCACGGCTATTCAAATTCATCCCCGCTGAGGATGGGAAACGTGGCCCAAATGCTTAATTCAACGACAGTGCCGTCCGACGGGGAGAGGGCATCCACCCAGCTTTGCAGCCTGTCCCACGGTTTCCTCTGTGTAATCAACGCGCAAACACCGTGAAGAGGTGCCGAATTTCTTCGTCGATTTCCTGCGGGCTGCTGACCGTGTGCGCTATCTCAGCCCGCATCAATTCGCGATACCGCTGCCGCAAGCGGCGGACAGCCTGACGCGTCGCCGTTTCGCTCGTTCCAATTTGAGCAGCTACTTCCGCGTAAGACCCAGGATCGGAAGTGTTGGATAAGAACCCTCGAAGCTGGTCGAACAATTTGGCATTGCCATCAGCCACACACTCGTCACGCAGCCGCGTGAGGACCTGGTCCAGCAAAGTCAACGCCCAGCGCCGCTCGAAAATCTTTTCCGGAGTCAACTCGTTGACGGGTTCCAGACGGTAGCGATCTTCCGCGGCAGCCTGGTCGAGCGAAAGAAGGCCGATGCCCCCACCCCGTTTCAGTGTGCCAGCCCGCTTCCATTCGTTGGTCAGAAAATGATTCAGCGACGCGAGCAACAAGGAGCGGAAGCGGCCGCGTTCCGGGCTAACCGCGCGGAGGGCGTGGCTCTCTAGAAATCGCGCGAAGAATTCCTGCGTCAAGTCCTCCGCGTCTTGCGCTGTGTTTCCCCGACGCCGCACATAGACATAAAGTGGATACCAATACGTCTCGCACAATCTCGCCAGCGCCGCGTCCGATTGTGGTGATGAACTCTGTCCCGCCGCCAGCACGACCGTCCAGTGCGTCGTGGCAAAAATTCCGGGACTGGCACTGGCAGAAACTGGTCCTTTTTCTGGATTCGGCTCGGACACGACCAAAATCCTAACACCCTCCGGCGATGATAACGACAACTGAGTTAAAACGTAGTCCTTTCACCATTCATGGATTCACTTCGCCTTCCGTCACTCGGGCCGCAGTGCAAGCATCGGAGCGCCGATTGACCAGACTCAACCCATGAAGTATCAACTCCCATGAATTGCTATTCACCACCTCTTCTCTCGATACTCCTGCTCGCGGCGTTGACCGGCTTCTTCGCGCCTCAGGGGTCGCCGCTCGCCAACGCCGCCACACCGGACGACAATTGGGAAGTCATGTCCGCGCAATTGCCGGGCGTGGATGGCAGCATCGACGCGTTCGCCACGATCGGCAACCGCCTCTACGCCGGCGGGCGCTTCCGCGTCATCGGCGGACTGGTCACGAGCGGCGTCGCGGCGTGGGACGGAGTCAAGTGGTCGGCATTGGGGAGCGGCCTCAACGGCTCGGCCGCGGCGCTCTTTGCGAACGGCGCGGACTTGATCGTCGGTGGAAGTTTCACGAGCGCGGGCGGCGTGGCCGCCACGAACGTCGCGCGCTGGGACGGACAAAAATGGAGCGCGCTGGGCAGTCTCACGTCGCAGCCGGTTGAGGAGGTGTTGGCGCTCGCTGAATTCAACGGTGACATCTACGCGGGCGGCCAGTTTCAGACGGCAAGTGGCGCAGTCGCCAATTATCTAGCGCGCTGGAACGGGGCGCAATGGCTGCCGGTCGGCGGCGGGGTGGATGGCACCGTTTACGCGCTGCACCAACTTGGCGGCGCGCTCTACGCGGGCGGGGCGTTCAAGAACGCTGGCGGCGTGGCCGTCAACGGCGTCGCCCGCTGGGACGGGACGAATTGGAAACCACTCGACCAGGGCGTCCGCGGCGGATTCAGCACGGTGATTGCGTTAAACTCGATCACCACCAATCTTTACGTGGGCGGAGATTTTGGGGAGGTGGGCGGCAACCCGTGGATCGCATCACCTGGCTTGGCGCGGTGGATCGACGATGGCCCCAAGTCCAAATGGGCGAGCATCAATGTCGGGCAAGTTGTTTCTGTTCGTGCTTTGCGCGGCGACCAGGGCCGACTGTTCGTGGGCGGACGTTTTGCGCGAATTGGGACCGCGACGTCGCAGAACGTGGCGGAGTTGTCGGCGGCGGGAAAATGGATCAGTTTTGGTGCCGGCGTTTCCGCGGTGAATCCTTCGGACGTGCGCGCGATTGAGCCATTCGCCGGTCAGATCTTCTGCGGCGGCTTTTTCCAGACGGCGGGAACTCAGTCCATTCCTAGTCTGGCCCGCTGGACGGGCGTTAACTGGCTGTCGGCCGGCGGCGGAACGGACCTCGGCCTGAACGAACTTTCCCAAAGAGTGGAGGTGATCGGCTCTCGCGTCTATGCCCTGGGCATCTTTACGATGGCGGGTTCGACTCCAGTGAAGGGTGCGGCGGAGTGGACGGGCGCGGGCTGGTTCCCCATGGGCAACGGCGTCCCGCAATGGACCCAGTCTCAGCAGCCCTACACCGCAACCGACGGACAGGATTTGTTCGTCACGATGACGGGGAGCGGCTCAACTCGTTTCGTGCAACGATGGAACGGCACCGCGTGGAATTCCATCGGCGATTCCGGTGTGCAAGGGCCGGTGGCGGCATCCGGCACGAATCTTTTCTGCGTGGGAACGTTTGCTCAAGGTTACGGCGTCGCCCGGCTGGAAGGAGGAACCTGGAAACAGTTGGGCGGCACGTTTCGCCGCGCCACCGGCAACGTGTTCGTGCAAGCGCTGGAGGCCAGCTGTTCAAATGTCTATGCAGGCGGTCCCTTCGATATGATCGGAAGCGACGCGATTGAAGCCGTGGCGCGATGGGACGGAGTGAAGTGGCAGAAACTGGGAACCGGATTTCCACCGGGCATCCCTGGAGCGGTCAGCACGATGGCCTTTGCAAATGGCCGGCTTTATGTCGGCACGGCCATGAATTCCCCCATTTACGTATTCGATGGTTCAACGTGGACGACCCTGCCCGGAGTGTTCCTCCGAGGGAGTAGCTTTGGGACTGGCGCTCATATTCTTAGCATTGTCCCTGAAGGTACCGATCTCTGGGTTGGCGGGGCCTTTCATCACATCGATGATTTATCCGCCACGAACATCGCGCGCTGGGACGGCAAACAATGGCACGCGTTGGGCAGCGGGGTCAGCGGGCTCTATGGGGTTAACGACCTCGCCGTTACTTCCGACAAAGTGTACGTCGCAGGAGGGTTCGCGACTGCTGGTGGACAAGGCTCGCGCAACTTCGCCATCTGGCACAAGCCGGCGCCGGAACTCATCGTAAGCATCGAGGCGACCCCGAGCCGGGTGAGCGTGACGGAGGAGATCGAAGTTTGGGTCACCGCCCGCAACAACTCCAGCCAACCCATGACGGTTGTTCAGTTGAGCGCGCCAATTATCGTGACCGGCGACGGCGGGGTGCGGCTCAAGAGTGGTCCGTTGCCAGCGAAGTACGACCTGCTGAATGTGAACGCTAGCGTCACTTTCACGAATGTCTATGTGGCCACCAACTTCGGCACAGTGGCTTTCGACTGCGCGGTTATCGCTCAACAAGCCGGCTCATCCTTGACGGAAGCACCGTCCAGCCCGGCCACGGTGCGGATTCTGCCACGCGGCGATCTACTCATCAAACGCGCCAGCGAAAGCGCCGTTCAATTCGCCATCGACGACGAATACCAATCCAACCCCGCTGGCGCCCAAGTGAAAACGAACACCGTCGGGCCGACCGACCTGTCCGAATTCCAAGTGCGCATGCAGAACGATGAGCGCGTGCCCAAAACTTTCGTTCTGAAAATCCGCGAAGAAAGCGATCCAGGTTGGAGCCTCAAGTATCTGTTCAATGGGAGCGACATCTCGGCCACGCTGCGCGCCACGGGCGCGCGGTTTCCTCAATTGTCCGCTGGCGCCACTCACACCATCGATGTCCAGATGGTGGCCACCAATGCTGTACCCGGCGATCCGATGCGCGTGTTGTTGCAATTGGAGAATGCCACGTTGCCCGGCGAAATCCTCGACATCGTCGAAGCCGTCACTGAGGTTGTTCCTGAAATCATCGTCAATACGACCGGCGACGAACCGGACGCGGATCTGAACGACGGTCTGCCCGACGTGGACCTGAAGAAATCCGGCCTGCAAACCACGCTGCGTTGCGCGATGGATTTTGCCAACCGGCACCCGGGGCCGGATTTGATCAAGTTCAAGATTCCGGCCAGCGATCCCGATTACCGCGGTGGAATTCCGCGTATTCGTCCCGCAATTGCGCTTCCGCCGATAAAAGACACCGTGATTATCGACGGCTGGTCGCAAAACCCGAACTCGCTCACGCCTCCGGTGGAGATCAGTGGGGAACTCACCGACCTGACGGGAGAATTACGGCCATCCGGGCTGGAAATCTTCAGCACACAGGGTTGCGAGATACGCGGTCTGGCCATCTTTGGCTTCGTCGCCGCTGGACTGGATTCGACTGACCCAGACGCCGCGCGGGCGGACGGCATCCTCCTCAACTCGGCGGTCGGATGCCGCGTGGTGGGTTGTCACCTTGGCGTGGATGGCCCGGGTTTGACTGCCAGGGGTAACGATGGCTATGGCATCGCTGCGATTCTGCAATCCGACCTGAACACAATCGGCGGCCTCACAGATCAGGAGGGCAACCTCATCTCCGGAAATGGAGTCGGCGGCATTGCGATCCTCGCCTCCGCTTTCAATTTCGTCCTTCACAACCGGATAGGTTTGAACGCCGCGGGTCTGCCCTTGGGCAACGGCTCGCCCGTGCTCTTCGGATTAGGGCCAGTGGAACCCATTTCCCACTTCCTCGAGTTGACCGGTATTGCTACGGAAAATTCTGGCGGAACACAGGTGGCGGATAATCGTATCGCCGCGCAACGGGGAGTGGGTATCAGTTTTGGGCGCACTTTCGGGTTTAGGAACGAGGCGTTGCGCAACACGATTGGGAAGCAGAACGTCAGTGACTCCGATGCCTTTGGCTGTTGGGGACACGGTATATTGCTGGCTGGCACCAATGGGCTGGCACAGGGAAACCGCATCGTAGGCAACCAGGGTTCCGGGATTCTGTCCTCGGGGAATGAAAATCATCTGCTTTACGACAATTTCATCGCGGGGAATCTCGCTTCAGGCATTCAATTATCCTCCAAGGATGGAGAAGTGCTGGGCAATCGCATTGATGGAAATGGGACATGGGGCATCGATGCG
>JBDTOW010000259.1:0-6165 GCA_039933075.1 Verrucomicrobiota bacterium
TGTCTATCCCGGCCCCACGCCGTTCGCCCGCGGCGGCAATCCGCCGATTCCGCGCAACGCCCCTCCCGCGTTCACTATCTGCGCGGGCTCCGGCGACCGGGTTCACGCCATCTGGGCGAATGAATATTTCACTGCCATGCTCCAGGCTGGCATTCCCAACGTCGAGATGCACATCTACGGCAACGGTCGCCATCCCGGCGACCCGTTGAGCGACGGCAGCCGCATGAGCGCCGGCTTGACCGACCGCAACGGCATCCCATTCGGGACTTGGCAGGACCGCTACATCGACTGGTTCCGCGATCTGGGCTTTCTGCAAAAGCTCGGAGTTGAAACCAAGGCGGCCCGTGACATCGCCACGTTCCTCAGTCAACCCCAACGCGGGGCCGACCGCCGCGGCCCAAGCGGACCGAGCACGAAATGAACCAAAATCGAGAGAAACCCCGCGGCATCGACGCGATGGATGTAATTCCTTTGAGGTATTCCCTCTGCATTCTAAACATGAAACTCTTGGGCATCATCGCCACTGTCCTTGCCAGCACCGCCATTGTCAGAGCCGCAGAGGACGGGAATTGGTTCGAATTCGCTCCCAAGCTGGACTCGCTCGCCGCCGACAGCCCGATCAATCTGCGTGGACTGAATGAAAAATACGCTGGCGAACACGGCGTGATTGCCGCGAAGGACGGGCAGTTCGTCCACAGCGCCAACGGCACGCCGGTGCGCTTCTGGGCCGTGAACGGACCACCGAATGAACTCCAGGGCGATGCTCTTCGCCGTTGTGCAGCGCTGCTCGCTCGTTACGGCGTGAATCTCGTGCGGGTCCACGGCGCGATGTTCGACCAGGACGGCGAGCCGGATCTCGCCAAGGTGCGGCACGCACAAGAAATCGTTGCGGCGATGAAGGCCGAGGGCATCTACACACATTTCTCGATCTACTTTCCGCTCTGGTTCACGCCGCGTGCCGGCCTGCCTTGGCTCGAAGGGTACGATGGAAAGAAGCACCCATTCGCTTCGCTGATGTTCAATCCGAGGTTTCAGGAAAAACACCGCGCTTGGTTCCAGGCGCTGCTCACCACGCCCGACGGAATGACCGGCAAATCGCTTGTCGATGACCCGGCGGTGTTCGGCGTCGAGTTGCAGAACGAAGACTCGCTATTCTTTTGGACGTTCGATGAGAAAAACATCCCCGACCAGCAGCTTCGCCTTCTGGAAAAGCAATTCGGGGATTGGTTAGCAAAGAAGCACGGATCCATCGATGCCGCATTTGCTTCGTGGAAGGTGCCGAGGCTAAAACGCGACGCTCCAGAGGAAGGCCGCGTGGCCTTTCGTCCGCTCTGGAACATGGCCAACGAACGGATAGCGCGCGATCAAGACGCCGCCGCGTTTCTCCTCGAAGTGCAGACCCAATTTTATCGCGGCGCGTATGGTCTCTTGCGCAAGCTTGGTTTCAAAGGACTTATTCACGCCAGCAATTGGACCACGGCCAGCCCGGAGTTTTTTGGTCCGCTGGAAAAACTCAGCTATACTGCCGGCGATTTCGTGGACCGCCACGGTTACTTCGAGTGCAATCATAAAGGTGACAACGCGGCGTGGTCCATCCGCGCCGGCCACACCTACAGCGACCGCAGCGCGCTGCGTTTCGATGCTGGAGAACCGGGCAAGCCCAAGCAGTTCGTTCATCCCGTCATGGACCCGCATTACGATGACAAGCCATCCATGATCTCCGAGACGACCTTCACACGGCCCAATCGCTATCGTTCGGAAGCCCCGCTCTATTTCGCCGCGTATGGTGCGCTACAGGACAGCGATTGCCTCGTCCACTTTGCGTTCGATGGCGCGGACTGGGCGGTGAAACCCCGTTTTTGGATGCAGCAATGGACTCTTGCCACACCCGCGATGCTCGGCCAGTTTCCCGCTGCCGCTTTGATTTACCGTCGAGGACTCATCGCTTCCGGCGCTGTCGTTGCTGAAGTGAAGTTGAACCAGAACGACCTCGTTCACCTCAAAGGCACGCCACTGCCGCAGGACGCATCGTTCGACGAACTGCGCCTCAAGGATGTGCCACACGGCTCCGAGGTGAAGCCCGGCCAGCGCCTCGACCCGCTCCTGCACTACGTTGGTCGTGCGCGGGTGAAATTCACCAGCGAACCAGCCGGAGTGACGGCGAGCGACTTGAAACCGTTCGTCGATCGCGCGGCGCAAACCGTCGCAAGTACCACGGGCGAGTTAAAACTTGATTACGGCAAGGGATTGCTCCTCATCAATGCCCCGCGTGCCCAAGGTGCCAGCGGCGCTTTGAACACAGCGGGAAAGATCGAACTCGCCGCGCTGACCATCACCAGCGAGCTCGACCTCGCGCACATCATTGCCGTGTCGCTCGACGACCAGCCGCTCGCCACCTCACGCCGGATCCTCCTGCAAACAATGTCGGAAGAACGGGCAAGCGGCTTCGAAACCGAAGCAGCGAACGCCACGACGAAACGCATCACGAACATTGGCCGCGACCCGTGGCAGGTGAAGAAACTCAGCGGCACCGTTTCCTTCAAGCGCGCCGACGCCGCGCAGATGAGAGTGACCGCACTCGACTTCAACGGCCAACTCCCCGGTACCGCTAGAGTCACTCAAACAGGACGGGAAATCAAACTGCAGCCGGAGACGCTCTACTATCTGATCGAATTGTAGGTCGAGGCGCTCCATGAACCTGGGTTGCTCGCCGGTTCTGAATTCCCCCTCACCCCATCCCTCTCCCCCACTGAGGGAGAGGGTGTCCGCAGGACGGGTGAGGGGGATTCTTGGTTCACGGCACTCATGCGCGTCCATTCGTTGGAGGTCGAAGCTACCCATGAACCTGGGTAGGGCGCTGCCGCGCAGCCCACTTCGAATCACCAGGACGGCGCGGCAGCACCGCCCTACCAGGTTCATGGTCCCAATGCGGTTCAAAAAGAAATGGAGGCTCTCCATAAACCGGCTCGTAGCGCAGGTTGGCAACCTGCCGTTTCGCCGACTGCCAGTCTGCGCTACGCCAGCTCGAGCCCGCGCATTGTGCCCGTCGCGGTCGAGAATTTGTCCGCTCCGATGCCCATGCGTTGCAGCATGGAGACGAAAAGGTTGGGCAGGGGATAGTTGTGCTCCGTGTCGAACGCCAGGTGCTGACCGTGCCGGAAGCCGCCGCCCGCGAACAGGGTTGGGAGGTTCGTCGTGACGTGCGTGTTGGCGTTGCCAAGATTTGTGCCGTAGAGAATCATGGTGCGGTCGAATAGCGTCTCGCCGCCTTCGCGCGCGCCCTTCAATTCGGTGAAAAGTTCGGCGAGCAGTTTCATGTGCCACTCGTCGATGGTTTTCAGTTGCGACAGTTTCGCCTCGGATTTTCCGTGGTGAGAAAGGTTGTGGTAGCCGTCCGTGGTCTTCACGTCGCCGAATTCGATGGCGGGGGAATTCACGCCGTCGAGCAGCAGCGTCACCAGCCGGGTGGAATCGGTCTCGAAGGCGAGCCGCGCGATGTCATACATGAGTTTCACTTTGTCCATGTAGGCTTTGGGGCTGGCGGGATCGAGCGGCACGGGAGCGGTCACTTTCGGCTTGGGTTTGCGTTCCCACTCGCGGGACATTTGCAACCGCTGTTCGAGATCGCGAACGCTGGTGAAGTATTGGTCGAGCCGGTCGCGGTCCCGCGCGCCGACGGTGCGCTGCAAGTCTTTGGCCTGGCCGGCCACCGCGTCGAGAATGCTTTGGCCTAACTCCAGTTTGCGCATCTGCGCTTCCATCTCGGCCTTCGTGCCTTCGAGAAACATACGCCGGAAAACATCGGAGGCCTTTTCCTCGCAGGGAATGAGCACGCCCGACCCGGTCCAGGAAAGACTGCGCTGTCCTTGCTGCACGTTCACGCCGAGCGTCAGCGACTGGTAACGCGTCAGGTGCCCGATTCGCTCGGCCATGTATTGGTCGAGCGAGATGGTGTTGCGGAAGCCGCCGCTGCCGGGATGCGGCGCGGCAGTGAGAAAACAATTGTCCGCCGGATGCCCGCCATCGACGTCGGGATGTGACACGCCACTGAACACGGTGAAGTCATTGCGGTGTTCCTTGAGATTTTCTAGATAGGGCGACAGCGCGTAATCGCGTCCGCTCTGTTTGGGAAAGAACTGGTCTGGCAACAGGCCAAGGTTGTTGCAGACGGCGAGCATTCGCCGCGGCTTTCCGCCCGGTGTCGTCGCAGCGGAATTCCTCGCCACGGCGGCGAACACAGGCTGCATCGCCTCGAGCATCGGCAGGGAAAGAAGGATGCCCGCGCCGCGCAGGAATTTGCGCCGCGAAAGGGCGTGCTGCGTCGAGATGAAGGGGCCGCGGCCGGTTTCGTTAAGAGGCGTTTTCATAAGGAGTCATCAGTAATCAATAGACAGTAATCCGTCTTCCGAGTCGAGCGCGTTCTTGACCAAGTAAGCGGGTAAATGATTTGTAACCGAGAAAACCCGGAAGACACGAAAAAGGGAACGGAAATGGATTTCCTTTCGCGTGTTCAGCGTATTTCGTGGTTGGCAATCAGGACTTGTTTGACCGCGGAACACGCGGAATACACGGAAGCGGATGCCTTAAAGAAATCATTTTGCGTGTTTCCCGTATTGTGTGGTTCACCTACCGTTCCGGCTCATGAACGCCGAACTCATCTTCAAAGAAGAAAGTTACAAAATTATCGGCGCGTGCTTCGAGGTCTATCGTGTGAAGGGCTGCGGTTTTCTGGAGGCGGTTTATCAGGAGTGCATGGAGATCGAACTTCGACTCCAAGGCATCCCGTTCGTACCCAAACAAACTCTACCACTGGAATACAAAGGCACACCCCTCAAAGCGAAGTATGAACCGGATTTTATCTGCTTTGATATAGTTATCCTCGAACTTAAGGCGGTGAAGGAACTGGCGGATGAACACCGGGCGCAGGTGCAGAATTATCTCAAAGCGACCGGTCATCAACTCGGTCTGCTCGTGAACTTCGGGCATTATCCGGGAATCGAAGTCGAACGGATTGTGAACACGCGCGGGCGTTACGACCACGGGAAGAGAGAATGATTATTAACCGCAGAAAACACGGATGACGCGGAAGGGGAATTCGAACGGATTTTTTTCGCGTGTTCAGCGTATTTAGCGGTTGCTCATCAGTTAATCCTCCTCCACTTGTGTTTTTTAGTTATTTGCTTCGGAAAAGTTCACTCTGCACAACCTCGTGCACCAGCGACCGCACACCGTAATGGCTGGAACTGGCGCGTTGCAGCACTTGCTCGATCGGCTCCCGATCGCTGAATCGCACAGGGGCGCCGGTCGCATAGACCACGAGTTGCCTTGCGAGATTGCGAGCGAGCAGCTTCTCATCGTCGAGCAGCAGGCGTTTGAGTTCGCGAATGTCCTGGAATTTTCGCCCGTCGGGCAACTCACCGCTTGCGTCCACGGGCAACGCGAGGTGGAAGGCGAATTTCTGTCCACTCTTGGCGATTCCCTTTTCCGGCACGCCATTGCCCATGGCGCGGTAACGGTCGCGCCAGCCGCCCATAACGTCGAAGTTTTCCAACGCGAAACCCGCCGGGTCAATTTTCCTGTGGCAGCCAGCGCAGGTTTCGAGCGTGCGATGTTTGTCGAGCTGTTGCCTGATGGTGATCGCACCGCGAATATCCGGGTCGATCGCCGGTATGCTCGGTGGCTGGGGCGGCGGCTTTTGGCCGAGAATGCGTTCCATGATCCATGCGCCCCGCAAAACCGGCGACGTCGTGGTGCCGTTGGCCGTCACCTTGAGCACAGCAGCTTGCGTCATCAGGCCGCCGCGCTGGCTATCCTTGGGCAACGGGACGCGGCGCAGGGCCACGCCTTCGACAGGGGGCAGTTTGTAGTGCGCGGCGAGGCGTTCGTTGAGCATCGCGAATTCGGACGCGACGAGGTTGCGCGAGGGCAAGTCGCCTCGGAGCAATTCGGCGAAGAACAGTTGCGTCTCCTCGCGTGCCGATTCGGTGAGCAAATCGTCGAGGTAGTAATCGGGATAAAGCTCGGAGTCCGGCGAGGTGGCTTCGATTCTGCGCAAGTCGATCCAGTAATCGAGAAAGGCGTCCACGAATCGGCGCGACTTCGGGTCGTTGAGCAACCGCTCGGTCTGCACGCGCAGCACGTCGGGTTGGTGCAGCTGGCCGCGCG
>JBDTOW010000260.1:0-6153 GCA_039933075.1 Verrucomicrobiota bacterium
GCCTCGCTCTACCTCGACAACAATCGAATCAAAAGCATTCAAGGAATCAACGGATTGAAGAGCCTCTCGATGCTTTCACTGAGCAACAACATGATTTCCGACCTTAGCCCGCTCGACGGATTGACCGGGCTTTATTCATTATTTCTGGAGAACAACAAGATCAAAGACCTCACACCGCTGGTGAACATGACGAAAAAAGATTTTGAAGGGAGCAAACACTTTGCCCCCTTTCTGAACCTTTATCTCAAGGGCAACCCGGTGAAACGAAACCAGCTCGCCAAGCTCGAGGAGTTTGGTTGTAGAATCTCCCGGTGAAAGGCCACCCGAGCACGGATGCCCATTTACGTTTCCATAGCTCTGGTGGGTTGACTCGTCGATGTGGGCATCCGCGCTCCTGTTCCTGGCCCGATGCTTGTCCGGTCTTGGAGGTTGAAGCTCAATGAACCAACGGGCCATCGCCGGTCCGAGGATGAAGCAAGAAAGTTCAGCGCCACGGAGGATCAGGGTTCATCCCAGCCCTCCCGGCTATGATTGAAATACCAATCGTATTCCTTCGGATTGAGAGCGTAATAGCTGGCATGTCCATCAGCGTAAAGTAAATCGATGCCGTTGTGGTGCGCGGCATGAATGCGCCGCCAATAAGGCATGTCCCAGACCAGAACCGCGCGGGCAGGGCTGACCACCTGGGTTGTGGATCTTCCACTCACCGGCCTTTTCAGTTCGTGGGTCTGATCAGCGCGCCAATAAACGTGCATCCAAACATAGCTGACGAAATCATTCTGGATCTGAAATTGCCCGGTCCAGCCCGCGTCCGGCTCAAGGGTCCGAATTCCTGACGGACAGGTGAACACGCTCCGCGGTGGTTCGGTGACCTTTCTCATGTTGTAATTGGTCGGCTTGGCGGCGTTTTTCATCAGGTAGCGTTCGAGTAACTCGGGCATCCAGAGATCATCTCTTCGACTCGCGACCGCATCGCCCCAGGCTCGTCCGTAATTCTTGCACAAGGGAAAGTGCTCATCGAAATCGGCCGCGTAAAGGGAAACCGCAATGCCAATCTGCCGCTCATTGTTCAGACAGTAAGTCTGAAACGACTTTGCCTTGGATCTCGCCAACGCGGGAAGAAGCAGACTGGCCAGGATCGCGATAATCGCGATTACCACCAATAATTCGATCAACGTGAAAGCGGAGCGCAATTCCCGGTTCGTTGACGGATGCTTCTGGAATAGAATACTGACCACAAAATCTTTACTATCTCAGACGGAAAAATTTCGAAACGCCCGAGCTGAAGGGGACTTCAAAAGGCGACGTTGCCCCAGGCACATCCTTCCAGGTGTCCCCCAGTCTATCCACGGATTGCAACACTCCACTGGTCCAAGTCAGTTTTACCTTGTCGCTTTCCCGGACAAATTGGAGGACAGGACCTTGAACCGCCGAGATGGGTTCGAAGGTAAAAGTTGCGCCAGCGTAGCGGTTAACGGGGCCGCCATCGACGGTGTTCGGGAATTGGCCGGCGGTGCCGAAGCGGCCGGATCCAACAAACAGGATCGAGCCGCCATCGAATACTAGTAAATCCGGGTCTGGATTTCCGAAGGTGTTAAAGAGCTTTTCGGTGTCACTATCGGAATACCATATGACTATGCTCCCGGAAAAACCAGCGTTGAGAGTAATCGGTTGGGCCAAAGGCAGGAAACGACTGCCGCCGATCGGATCACCTTGATTGCCGGTATTGAATTCCTGAGTGGCCAAGGCTTGCTTGGTACTCCGATCATAAAGCACGGCAGTCAGAATCATCGTCAGCCCATCGCTGCTGTCGTCAAAGACACCAAGCTTCGTGACTTTGATTGGAGAAATCACGTCGAAATCCATCCCAACGGCGCCATTGTTCAAAGCCTGATTGCCGGCCAGTCCACCCGGAACGATATAAGCAATTCCGGCCTGTGGCGGATTTGGCGTCGCGGAGACCGGGTCGGAATTGCCACCAATTTCCCCACCCGCAGCCACGGCATGGACCACGTAAAAATAGGTGGTGCCGTTCTGCACCGCCATATCCTGAAAAGTTACTCCATTGGTTTCTCCGATTTTTGTGAATGGGCCAGCGTTGGTTGCCCCGCGAAGGACCTCATATTTGGCTGCGGGCAAAGGGTTCGTGACCGCCAGCCAATTGAGCGTTACCACGCCGTTTTCAAATGGGCGATGCACCGTGACCGCCGGTTGTCCAGGCACAGCCGGCGGTGTGGTCTCGTACTCAAATGTTCCGGCGGCGTAACGAGCGGCAGGTCCTCCGTCGGCAGTCGCAGGAAACTGCCCCTGTGCTCCATAGCGGCTGGAGCCAACGAACTGAATCGAGCCACTGCCATCATTCAAAGTCCAAGTCGCGTTTGCGGCGGATCCTTGCGAGTTATTGATTTTTTCGAGAGCCCCATAGCCATCCGTGGAAATAGTGCCTTTGAAACCCCTGGGCAAATGCAGTGGTTTCAGCAAAGGCTTGAAGCGGCTCCCGCCGATCAGTTGACCCGGACTATTCGTCGTGAAGGCGACCGAGGCCAATTGAACCGGGCCATTACTTGATCCCCGGTCCCACACCCGTGCCATGATGGTCTGCTTTAGCCCATCCGAGCCATCGTCAAACACGCCGAGACGTGTCACAATGATTTCATTGCCGACGTCGAAATCCATCCCGAGTGAAGCACCTCCCAAATCTTGGTTCCCAATGGTATTGGTCGGGACCGAATAAGCGATAAAGATAGGACGTTGAATTACGGTTGGTTCAAAAGCAAACGTGCCTCCGGCGTACCGATTCACCGGGCCACTATCGACGGTCCCCGGAAAGGTGCCGGCAGATCCGTAGCGGCTGGCACCCACGAAAAGAAGCGAGCCGCCATCGAATGTTTTCAAGTCGGCGACAGTGGGGTCGGGATTACCGAAGGTGTTGAAGAGTCGTTCGGTGCTGTCGTTGGAATACCAAATTACCATGCTTCCCTGAAACCCTTCGTCAAGGACCAGCGCTTGAGGCAGCGGAAGAAACCGGCTGCCATCGATTAGATCACCTTGATTATCGGTGGTGAACTCCTGAGTTGCCAAGGCTCGCTTTGACACGCGGTCAAAGAGGACAGCCGTCAACGTCATGGTCAGTCCATCGCTGGCGTCATCAAAAACCCCCAGTTTGGTGACCGTGATGGGATGCGCCACGTCAAAGTCCATTCCCACCGCGCCATTATTCAGGGCCTGATTCCCGACCAACCCGGCCGGAACAATATAAGCAATCCCGCCACGAATTGGATTGGGCGTCGCACAGACAGACGCGGAGTATTGACCGATCTGACCGCCCGGACCCACCGCGCGAACACGGTAACAATAATTGCTCCCATTCTTCACGGCGGTATCTTGAAACACTACATCAGTCGTCTCCCCGATTTTTCCCGGTTGGTTGTCAGGTCCGGTTCGCTCTATTTCATATTTAGCGGCGGGCAAAGGATTCGTGACCGTCTGCCAATAGAGCGTCACCACGCTATCTTCAAACGGCTGAAGGACGCTGAGCTTTGGGGTTCCGGGAAATTGTGCCTGACTGACGTCGAATTCAAATGTGCCCGCCGCATACCGCGCTTCGGGTCCACCGTCGGGCGTTTCGGGAAAGCTGCCTGGAGTGATTAAGCCGGTATAGCGGCTGCTCCCAACAAATTGGATGGAGCCATTGCCGTCGTTCAGGCTCCAGACAACGGCATTCGGATCTCCGCCAGAATTGATGATCGGTTCCTCCGGCCCGTAACCCTCGGCTGCTATCACTCCGTGGAAACCAGGATCGAGGTGCAAAGGTGGCGAAACGTCCAGAAATCGCATCCCTTCGATCAATACGCCCGGAGCATCCGGCGTAAATGTGAGTTCGGTTAGTACCTGCTGGCTATCACGATCGTAAATGCGCGCTGTAATGGGGAGTTTAAGGCCGTCGGACTTGCTATCAAAAACGCCCACGCGGGTGACGTTGATCGGGTTTTGCACGTCGAAATCCATTCCCACTGAGATTGCGATGGCTTGATTTCCCTGCTTATTGCCGGGGACGAAGTAGGCGATAGCGTGATTCGTGGCGAGCAGAAAGGGAGATGCGCCCCTCACGTCGGATGCAGGTCCAACCTTACCACCCGAAGTAATGCCTTCCACGATATAGTAATAATCCGTGCCGTTGACGACATTTGTGTCGAGATAGCTCGTATTAGTAGCTTCGGTAATTTGCGTGAACGGCCCCGCCACCGCGCCGCCGCGGCCGACGCGGTACGTGGATGCCGGGGCAGGCACAGTGACGGCAGCCCACGACAAAACGACCTGCTTATCCCCACTTACGGTGGAAACATCAGGTTTTCCAGGCAAAACCGGGGGTGTGGTTTGGTACTCGAAAGTTCCTGCCGCGAACCGAGCGGCCGGTCCGCCATCCACCGTCCCTGGGAAGTCACCGGGTGAGCTCCCGTAGCGGCTTTTCCCTACGAAGAGGATTGACCCGTTCCCATCATTTACAGTCCAGAGGACGTTCGCGACGTTCCCGAAAGCATTATTAATCGTGTCGGAATCCGTCCAACCGTCTCCCGTGATAGTTCCCTGAAAGCCCGTGGCCAAGTGTAATGGCGTGGTGAGTGGTTTGAAACGACTCCCAGCCACCAGTTCACCGGGATTGTCCGCAGGGAACTCGATCGACACGAGTTGGACGGGCGGGTCCTGGGAACGATCCCAGATCCGAGCGGTCAGGACCGTTCCTTCACTGAAACCGTCGGAGCTTGCGTCGAAAATTCCCAGTCGTGTGACGATAATTTCGTTCGCCACATCAAAGTCCATTCCAACGGACACAGTACTGAGGCCAGTTTGGTTCCCCGGTGTATTTGCCGGAACGACGTAGGCGATGAATAGGCTGTTCGTATTCGTATTCCCGGCATGTGCGCCTGCCGCAACCAGGCAGAGGCCCACAACGAAACTAAGATTAATCAAGGTGGATGCCCATCCGCGCGGAGTTGGCGAATTCATAGTGTGGTTAGAGTTTGCGGAGATTTTAACTTAGGTTTTTTGACTTCTCTGAATTCTTGCAAAACAGTGTGCCTTTCGTCTTTGCGATTCGCGACAAACGTTTGTCGAAATACGACGTTTGGCTTTCCGCTTGTGCCAGGATAGGGGAGGTGCAATTCTCGTTTTGGCGATCCATGAAGCGAGCTATGCGAAAAACGACACCGCTTATTCCCCTCACTTGGGATCGTCCGCTGCGGATAACGCCGGCTAAGCGAAAGACTCTTTTGGCAAACCGCGACGCCTGGTTGAGGGAAATTGATCCGACAGATTTATTCTATCGGTTGTTTGATCTGATCCCAGGCGTGTATTTTTTCGCGAAGAATCGGCAAGGGGAACTTATGTTTACTTGTCGGGCAAGCCGTGAGTTGTATCACTTCAATGATGAAACAACTTGCATCGGCCTGACGGATTTTGACGTGAATCCCTCTGAGATGGCGGAGGCGTACGCTCATGACGATGCCCGCCTCTACGCCACCGGCAAGCCGGTTCTCAACCGGATAGAGTTGTGGTTCGACGAACAGGGTATGCCTGACTGGTTTGTGGTGAACAAGCTGCCCATTCATTCCCGAGATGGAAAAATCATTGGCATCATGGGGTTTTCTCAAAGTTACCGGGGACGGGCTGAGTTGCTCGAGCCATTCAAAGGCATCTCGCGCGCCGTGAATTACCTGCGCGAGAATTATCATCAAGATCTCGCGATTGGGGAACTCGCCCGGCTGGCGGGGCTGTCGCTCCGCCAGTTGCAGCGCAAATTCAAAGCCACCTTCGGGGTGGGGCCTCAGCAATTTCTCATCAAAACCCGGCTTTTGGCGGCGTGCCGGGCGTTGCGCCAGACCGAGCACACGCAGGCCGAAATTGCCTTTTCCTGCGGGTTTACCGACCAAAGTGCTTTCGCCCGTCATTTCCGCCATCATTTTCGTTTGACCCCAAGCGCCTTTCGCAAACAGTTGGCGGAGGCGGAAGCGCCGGAGGGAACGAATTGTCCTCAGACATGAATTGATGACTGTGGGAAAGCTCGACCTCCAACATGAACTCGGTAGGGCGGCGCTGCTGCGCCGCACCGGTGATAGGAAGTGGGCTGCGCGGCAGCGCAGCCCTACCAGATTC
>JBDTOW010000261.1:0-6149 GCA_039933075.1 Verrucomicrobiota bacterium
GAAGCGCGGAATTTCGAAGCCTCCCGCGCATACAACTCCTCCTGGGTAAGGCCGGTTGGGTGATAAGCCAAGCCCGCCGTGGCCCACGTCATCTGGGCGGCGATGGCATCGAAGGCCTTTTTGACAAAGTCGAACTTCACCGGGTCCGCCGGCCAGAATTCGATGGAATAAATGCCATTTGTGGCGCTCCCGGATTGATAGCCATCGTAGGCGACGATACTTCCGGCCAGGTTTTTTCGACGGGTGTCGGTGAAGTAGGTCTGGGCATCAAATTCCGCAAGGCTGATATTCCAATGCAACACTTCGAAAACAAAACGGGCGTGAAGCGGGTAGTTCTTGCTGTTCATGAAGTAAACGAGCGGAAACGGAGTATCGACTCCCACAACGACAAATTTGAGCTGGCGCACTCCTAAAGCCCCCGGTGCGTCGTCACGGTCGGAGAACTGATCGAATGAGTCCCGGCCGTTAATGAAGTAAGTGCCTGCTTGAGGACGCAGCGTGTCCGAGGCGTCCAGCGGATTGAGGTAACGGGGCCTTCTCGATTCGAAAATGTCATCCAGTCCATCGCCGTCCAGGTCTTCGGGCAAGGTCAGGCTGACGCGTTTAACCCGATAAAAGGCGGCAGAAGGCAAGAGAGAAGGATCAATCAAGTGACTTCCCTCAATCACCACGCTCACGGGTTGGTCCATGCGTAATACCGACTGCCCTCGGTATAGGACGTGGTATGATCCACTCAAGAGCGGCACCTGAACCTCGATCTGCCGGCTTTCATTCAATCGAATGGATTGAATTGGCCATCCTTGCGCCGGTACGGAGTTGTTTTTCGCGACCAGACTGAGTGTCGCGCACGAACAAACAATAAGAAGCAGACGTTCGAATCCAAGCCGGCACGGTTTGAGCGCGCTGCGGTGCGATTCTCTCGGTCTCATGTCTTGATTTTTCTTAAATGCCTAAAGAACGGTTCATTCACTTCCTTGTCTGAGGGGGTCTAAATAGCCGCGATTCATAATCCTTTGAAGGATTTTCCGCAGCCTTATCCCGGGAGGGCGACAAACCTGCCGAAGGAATCGGAAACTCTTGGATCGGCTTCCGCGCGAGGCGCCCCGCTATGCCGATCTCGGTGACCGCGGAGGATTGGAGAATTAATCCGTTGAATCCAACACTCACAGCGGTTCCTTGCGCGAAGGTCACTCCGGCCAGCCAGTCACTGGCCAGTTGCGTCGCCCGCTTCGTCCAGGTTACTCCATCCTTGGAAGTCACGATCGAGGTGAAGCTGCGATTGAAATGTCCGCGCCCGATCGTGCCGCCGCCGACCGCGATGAACTGATCCGACGCGAAAATGATATCTGCGAGCGCGCCATTGTCGCTCAACGGATGGGACACGCTCCACTGGCTGCCGTTCGTCGAGAGCAGGATAGGGCTGCTGGTGTCGAAATATTTGCCGCCCACCGCAATGAAGACGCCATTGCCATAGGCTGCTCCCAGGAGATCCACGTCAGTGCCGGAAGCCTCAACCTGCCACTGGATTGTATCCGTGGACGACAAGACCCTGCCTTCGTTGCCAACCGTGATATAGCGATCATTGCCACGAACAATTGAATTCAACCAACTGCCTGGCCGCTTGTCCTGAATGGTCCAGACTCTTCCGTTGTCGGAGCCAAGCACGACCGATTTGTCCTGTCCTTCCGAGAACTCGCCGCCGACGGCGACGAATTTGGAGTCTTGGTAAATGATATGTGCGAGATCAGTCTTCGTGCCCGAATCGGAGATTTCCCAGTGCGAACCATTCGTGGAGGCCATGATCCGCCCGCCCGCTCCGACGGCGATAAACTGTCCATCGCCCCAGGCGATGCTTCGCAATGGTTCGATGACGCCCGTAGCGACGCGTCTCCAAACCAGGCCGTCGCTGGAGATAGCCGCAACTCCGCCGTCTCCGACTGCAACAAAGCTTCCGCTACCGTAGGCAACGCTCGTCAGCGGATCACTCAACCCGAGCGGCCCAACATTCGTCCACGCTTTGCCGTCCGGAGAGGTAAGAACGCCAAGGAACGCGCCGAACGAGACGAAACCGTCAACTCCAAATGCAACCGCTGTCAGAGGTGCATCGATCTCTACCAGCGTTCTATTCTCCCAGCTCGATCCGTTTTCCGAAACCAGGATGGCGCCGTCGTCACCAACCATAACGAACCGCCCGTTGTTGAAAGTGATCGAGTCAAGATCAACCAGGTAGCCGGTATCGACCGTGTGCCAGTCCAATCCGTCACCGGAGACGGCGACAGTTCCATGATTGCCGGCCGTGACAAAGGTGCCGTTGCCAAAGGCCACCGAGGACCAGCGGAGCGAGGAATCCGAAAATCGACTCACCAGGTGATCCAGATCTGTGCCTGTAAGAATAGTTCCCGCATCGCCAACCGCGACTAACAAGGAGCTATCAGAGGTGAGAGCATTCAAGCTGGAAGCGAAAGGCAAATCCCTTTTCACCCACTGCTGTCCGTCAGACGAAGTCAGGGCGACGCCCCGTTCACCTGCCGCGATGAACTGTTGACTGGCGAAGATGACGGCGTGCAAGTCGTTAGACGTTACGCTTGCCGGGGAAGTCCACGTCAGTCCGTCGCTCGATATGATAAGACGTCCTTGTGTTCCCACTGCTGCGAACCGACCGTTGCCCCAGGTGACGTCCCGCAAGTCGTCCAGTGTCCCGGAATCGGGACCGCCCCAATGGCTGCCATCTGCAGAAGTCAAAATCGTCCCGGATGTGCCGACTGCTACGAACGTCCTGTCATGAAAAGTCAATGCCTGGATTGCCCGGCTTTGAGGGAGTGGATTTCGCAAGTGCCAGGTATCGAGTGGATCGGCGGACATAGCGCGGATCGGGAAAATGAACAACGGCAGGAAAATGAGCCGACTCAAGAAAACATCAACGCGCATAAGACCTGTAGAAGCGCGTTATTGACTGTCTATTCAGCGTATCTCGAAGGACCATGATGTCATTGGTGGCCTTGATCTCCGAAAATGGCTCCCAACGCTTGAGATCAATCGAGGACTCGACCCTGTAAGTCTGGCCGGCATTGCCGTACAGTTGAAATTCAAAGGAACCATCATTGGATCGGCGTGCCCCGTTGAGCACGTGCCCGGAGCGTGAGTGAAGAATGATGCCGGACTCGCCGACCGCCACGTAGTGTCCATCGTGCTGCGCCGCGGCCTGCAATAGACGCGTAGTTCCCGTTGGAGTCGGCGTCCAGTGGGCGCCATCGCCAGAGGTCCAGATGGTGTCGGGTGAAAAGGCGAGGAAAATTCCATCGACAAACTTCAACCCGGTGGTTCGCGCTTGAATCTGGCTGAGAAGATGCCACTCCTTGCCGTCGGACGACGTAATGACCGTACCCTCTTCTCCGACCGCCATGAATTGCCCGCTCCCGAATGCCAGGCCCACAATCCATTCCGAGAGACCCGGATCGGACTCCGTCCAGGTAATCCCATCCATGGAAGTGAGCAAGGTGATCGCCCCCGCCGCCACAAAGGCCCCATTTCCGAAGCAGATCCGGTCGAGTTTTGACTTAGGTCGATCCGGACCTCGCGTCCACGACGACCCGTTTGGAGAGGTGAGAAACCGGCCAGAGGCCTCCATCGCAACGACGACGCCGCTGCCCCGCGCAAGGCCCTTGATCCAATCTTTCGAGTTGGAGATTCGACGAGTCCATTGCAGACCGTTGGTGGAGGTCAGAATGGTGCCTTCTCTGCCGCTAGCGATCAGGAGATTGTCCTCAAAAATGAGGGCGGTGAGATCGTTGGTTGCCCCGGTGTTGGAGGTCACCCATCCAATTCCCTCGAGCGAGTGCGCGGTCACACCTTGAGCGCCGACACACACAAACTGATCCGGGCCGAATACTACATCGGACCAGTCCGTCGTGGCGCCTTGCGACCGCGCCGTCCAGAAAACGCCTTCGTGAGCTGTCAGGATCGTAACGAGTTGTCCCACGACAACGAAGCGTCCGCCGCCGAAGGCGACGGCATTGAACGTGTCCGAGGCTGGGACCGGCGCCCTCTCCCAGACACTTCCATCGGTGGAGTAGAGAACGACCCCTCTGTCACCGGTGATCACCATCACTCCGTTTCCTACCGCGATGCCGCGGAGATTTTCGGTGGTAGAACCTTGCACCGGCAACCAATGCCTGCCGTCGGTACTCTTCAAGATTGTTCCAGTATCACCGACTGCCCAGAAAGTTCCTGCGCTTACGGTGATGCCATTCAACGCCCCTTCGCCAGAATAAGGAATACGTTCCGTCCAACGGAGACCGTCTTGCGAAGGGAGCAAGGTGTTGCTGTCCCCAATCGCGACGAAAACGTCATCACGCGCGGCGATGCCCCGCAACCAGCGCTGTGTCGCGGCCCTCCGGTCGTCCCAGTGCAGGCCGTTGGTTGATGAAAAGATGGCTCCGGATTCGCCCACGGCGATGAACTTTCCCTGTCCGGCCGTTATAGCTTGCAGCGACGTATTCGTCCCGACCGAGCCCAAAACCCATTCCACACCATCCAACGAGCGGGCAGTCGCGCCGAAATCACCGACGGCAACAAACATCGAATTGGCGAACGTCACGGCATGGAAATCATTGGTCAGTTGTCGGGCTTGCCTTGTCCATTGATGGCCGTCAGGCGCAGTCACGATAGTTGCTCTGCCCACCGCGACCCATTGCCCGTTCCCAAATGTCACCGATGCGAGGGAGTATGCTTCCGGCAACGGACTGCGCCACTCCCAGCTTTCGGGGATTCCCGCACTGAGGTTCGGTGAAGTTAGAAAACAGCACAACAGTGCAGACAGAAGGGAGAGGGAGAGCCGGGTGCAGACATTCCACCGTGCCGCAAAGCGGAAAACAGCAAGGGAACGAAAATGCATCCTTAGTAAATTGTGTTGCCTTCGGTCGTCGCTGCAGTGGCCGACATTTGTAAGGATTATCCAGTTCGCCTGGAGATAGCAATAGCCGCCTGCGAAGAATGCCGAAGGCGAAGAAACATTTACGAAACTTGCTTTGCCTTTTCGGGGCGATAAACTACGCGAATGCGCTTTCCGATTGTCCGCATCACGACCTGGAAGAACGCCACTGTCCCACTTCTTGCAGAACTATACACGACGTCCGAAGTGGCGCCGCGTGAGGGCACGCGGCCTACAATGCCCTGTAGGCCGGGTCCCCTGACCCGGCGATGTTGACTGTGCATAAGCCGTGACTATGCAGTACGAAACCACGAATAAAGACCAATGGCCACGAATGGAAAGGACTGCGGGGAAAGTTCACTCGACTCTCCGGCACTCACTGTTGGGTGAACCCGTTTTGGTGCCGTCGAAGCCTCGAAAATCTTGTCTTCATTCGCGACGACCGGTTGCCGCATGAGTAAGATTGTCCAAAAGTGCCAGCTTGTGGCCGCGCTCATTCCTCTGGTTTCCCCCGCTCTGGACTCCTTGAGCCAAACAGTGGTCATCAACGAAATCATGTATCATTCAGCGTCTGGCAAGGACGAAGAGAATTTCGTAGAATTATACAATCCTGGATCTCAAGATGCCCTTTTGGACGGCTGGCAGTTTACTAAAGGCATTCAATATACATTCCCGAATATCGTTGTCCCTCCGGGCGGGTTTTTGGTGGTCGCCGAAAACGAGAAGGTTTTTCGGACGAAATATCCTGAGGTGACCAATGTCTCGGGGAATTGGACGGGCACGCTAAGTCACTCCGGAGAAATCATTGAATTGCGCGATCGAAATGAAACCACGGTGAGCCAGGTGCAGTTTGGAACCGAAGGGGATTGGGCCAGGAGGACACGCGGTCCAATTGATCACGGACATCGAGGTTGGACATGGAGGTCGGGTCACGATGGCGGAGGCAAATCCATTGAGTTGGTGGATGCTGGGCTCCCGGTCGCTTACGGGCAGAACTGGATGGCCAGCCTTCAGCCGGGCGGAACCCCTGGAAGGTCGAATTCCGTGGTGTCGCAATCCAGTGCTGCCATCATCCTGGACGTGGTTCATTCTCCCGCGGTTCCCAAGTCCACCAATGAAATCCTGTTCACCGCTCGGATTGTTTCTCGATTGGCAGCCTCGAATCGCGTCTTTTTGAAATACCGCGTCGATCGTTCCCCCAAGGTGCCATTTGAAACTT
>JBDTOW010000262.1:0-6126 GCA_039933075.1 Verrucomicrobiota bacterium
GCTACCGGCGGAATGTTCAGGAATATCCGGTTGAGCATTTTGGCAAACATCGAAATGCCTTCGAAAGGTTCTCGGAGCATCATGTTGACCATCTCGTAATCACCCGCGTACCCTAAAGGCTTCTTGAAGGTCCGATAGAGAAATGGAGAACACAATGCGAGAGGATGTATCTGCCGCTTAAAGTAACTCATGTAAAGCGGCCGCAAATCCGAATCGATATGTTCGGCGATTTCTTCGAATTTCTCCAGTATGAGAGAAACGGTGGCAACAATGGGAGCTTGCAATCGTTCGAGAATCTCGTGTTCGATTTGAAGCCGGTCCCCGGAAGGTTGCGTGCGCACCTCGAGTTCAACTTGATCCATCCATCGCCGCAGATCAGCAAAGAGTGCCTGCAGATCGGCGGTGACCAGTTTAAACTCAGACGAAATCCTGCAAGTCTTTCCCCATTCTTTTTGAAAATCGGAAAAAAGTGTCTCGAGCTTGTCCCATTGATTCACTGAATAAACGACCTCCGGAGCATGCCACTTCCCGTCCAGCGACGCTTCGACAACCACGACTGTCCCAGTGTTAACTAAATTGCTGACCACCCCTCGCCCGGAGAAAATAGCATTCTCGTTAACCAGGATCTTGAAATCGGTCAGCGCCTCCGAAAGGCGGAGCAGATAAGGGCTGTAAATCTCAAAGACAACCAAATCCCGAGTCAAACGCAACACGGTAGCACGAATCTCACTACCCTGGCTGCTTTGACAGATAACGAAATTCTCGGCTACGGTGGATGCTGTCGTCGTGGCTCTGTTTTCCATTGCCTCTGAGTGTTTATGCTGTTTGTCCGCTGATACTTGAAAAAACTTCTAACGGGATTCTTTGATTAGCCCCGCAGTATTGTGCCAACCAATCTAGCATAACCTAAAACACTTAAGGACGTTTCACTTGTTTACCAAAGAATATCGACCGGTCGTCCGTTCCAGTTAAGACACCCTGCGTGCCTCGTAGAGAACTCGGGAAAGAGTTTTTCGACTGTAAAATGCCCGCGAGCAAAGGTGCTTGCTTCAACTGCTCTCTGCTACGATCTTATTTCGAACGTGCGAGGATCTTTAGAAACGAACCGATGTCTGGAGAATAAAAACGACGGCATCCGGGATGACTGTGCTGGTCGTTCGACCGCCCGGATGTAATACCCATTGAATGCTCGGCTGCAAAGTCCACCACGCCGTCACTTGCGCCTTGTAACTGAATTCGAAAACAGTTTCATAGTCGGCCAGAGGAAGGTCCAGACCGAGTGCTCCATAGGCCGAATTAGCATCGCGTTGCGCGCGGCGAATGTCATCGCTGATTTCCAAATACGAAGCAGCGATTCCAATCGAATCATAATCTCGGCCGGGAATCAACCCTTTGTAAACGAACCCGCCATCGATGCCGAATTGCGTGAGGTTCCGGTCGTTTGGTGCGCCAGCCACCCGGAAAAACCCGATCAGTCCCTGGCCCGCGGGGTCTTCTTTTTTCTGCTCGCGATAAAGCATTTGTTCCGCAAGGAAATAGACGCCGTAATTGTTCGGATAAGTGCGGGGCTGGTTCGCCGGAACACCCAGCGCTCCCGCGATTACACCCGTGGCGCCGTCATAAACATCCACAAAGTCGTCGGTATGAAAATAACCACCAATCTTATAGCTGCCCGGCAAACCTTTATCAGTCTTCCCTTGATTATGGCGATATCCGATTTCGAAATAAGCCAGTGCTCCTTCGTCCTCGCTGAGATTGAAATGTGTTCCTGAATGACTCCGGTCAGGATTGCCCCCGTAGACGGCCGCTTGGGCGTAATATTTTTCTGTCGGATCCCACCGCAGGCGCACACCCGGCGCGCTATAAGGTGTAGTGGCCAGCGCGTGGTTTCCGGGGGGGAACCCTTGGATGTCGTACAGATTAAAAGCCAGCGTCGGATAGAAAAATGTTTGGTTGAGAAAATTGATTGAGGCGAGTGAATTATAATATTCGGGAACAATGAAATCTCTGTCGATTGACAACTCGCCCAGCTTCAAAGAAACTTTGCCGTCGAAGAATTTCTGCTCATACCAAAGTTCCCAGAGGCGGAAACTGTCGGGAAAGTCAATCAAGCTCACCTTGTTCAAGTCCCCGACGAAATTCGCGGAAAATTCCCGCCCATTGTGAATCCAAAGCGAACCCGCGTGGAAGTGGCCTCCTTCGTAGCCGGCGAGCTTCTGTGAATCCAAATCGAGGGTCATCAAAAGCGCGCCTTCGTAAACCGAGCCTCCCTTAATGCCGCCCGAGAGATTTGACGGCACCGCGCCGAGGTAAAAAAATTCGAAATCAACGCCGCGTTTGGAAAGAGCCGTGCGCGTCCCTCCCCAATCTCCAAGGAGGTAATCCTGCTCCAAAAAGCTTCTGACCTTTTGGCTCCACGACCTGGTTGCGTCTGATTCGGCTCTGGCAGGAGCAATTTCGTTAGACTTAGACGAATCAACTTCAGATTTTCCATTCTCCGCCTTCAGCGATACTACGCCAAATACGATGATCGATCCGGCAGCTCGCAGATGTTGGACCCATTGGATCTTCATAGTTCTTCTTTTTCACCCTTTGGGGTTCTGACTTGATTCACAGCAAGTCGGTTCGGCTTTCTTTTGATTGCCGCAGCGCACATTCCCCGAAGTAGCCGTCCGACCGTTGAGAAATAGCTCCTGGTGATGTCCGACGACAGGAAGGCTAGATAAACATCGTTGGCGGGCATCAAGCTATTTGATGCAAAATAAAGGTGCTTTTCCGGCACTCGGTATTTTGACTTGTGAAATGACAGGCCCTTAAAGTTGTAAATCTCGTTCCCATACCGTTCGCTCAATTCGAAAAAAATCCTCGTTGCCCAATCGTCATTAAACTTTCCCCCGTCAAGCTTCACAAAAGGGGCGAGACACAAATTGAGCACTTCCTTCCCCTCCTCCTTAAATTTTTCCGCCGCCACCATGTTGATCGCTGTTGCCAATTTCCCAAACCGTTGCTCATCGCACCTGGATATGTTCGCCGAATAACCAACAACGTCACCTTCCCGATACATCGGATCATAAAAGACAAAACCTGCGACCTGTCCCCCTTTGTCATAAGCTACGAATTTCCTGACATCTTCCTCGTGTTCGAAAATCGGTCGCCGGGCATAAATCCAAATCTCGCGATCGTTGACTTTCTTTGTCCCAATCCACTTGGCCGAGATCGAAGACAGGTCGTGTTTATTCAACGTTTCAATGTTATCCTCCAGGATGACAATCCCCTCTCGTTTCACTTCATTCCTTGCTCGTTTGATCAGGTCAAGTTCCTTCCAGTTGCCTTTCGTGTTGTAGGTTTGGATGGGAATTTCAGGTTCAATACCGATGCAATTGGCCTTAAAATTCAAGCTTCGCAAGACTTGAGCGCAATGTTCGGAAATGACAGCGAATACAGAGCGAGGATTCACCGCCAGGAAATTGCGGATGATCTGTAAGCAGTCTTTTTGAGCGCATACCGGATCTGACAACACGATTCTTTTTGTCTTCCGGGCGAATACGGGGTGGTCGACGGAGGTGAACGCGATGTAACCAACTTCATCAATGAAATACTCCATGCCTTCTTGCAAGGTCGCATAGGAAAGAGCTTCTCTGCCGTTCGCTCGCAAAAATGGAGACAATAGATCCCACTTTTCTTTTCGCCCAAGGGCTTGAGCCTCGCGTCCTAAGATCATTCTGCGAGCCATGTCACTGAATCGATTCAAAAATGAAGCAAATCTTCGTACCCATTTATCCTAAGCACTCAGGAATTGCAGTATCCAGGCTGCCGTTAACATAAAGACCTTTTCTCTGTGTCGATCAAGATGACCTGCATGCCCGTTGCCGGAAACAATTTCCAGAGATTTCGTGCAGGTCAGAGCTTCATAGAGTAACTGCCCGGTCTTCACCGGGTCCACTTCATCTCGCTCGCCCCAGATGATCAATACAGGAATCTTAATATCTCCAACCCGCTTGATGGTATCAACGAAGAAAGATTGGTCTCCACCCGGCAATGGTAGATATGGCTTTAGCTTCTCGATCCGCGAGAGAATCTGCTGGTTGATCTCGGGGTCGGCGGCAAAATGCATTCCCTTGGCCATTTGCGCCAACGGAATACGCACACCGCGCCCGGTTAGAAGTTGTTTGACACGGCCCACCATCAGTAATAACCGAAGGATGAGATTGAAATGAAGCGGCAGAGAATTGCGAACTGTGGGGTCGAGCACGATGAGTGCCTTAAGCCGTGGCTCGACAAGCGCGGCCTCCAAAATCGCGGTTCCCCCTGAGGAAAGTCCGAACGCACATATTCGCTTCTGATCGATCTGTGGGTACTTCGCCAGCACATCGATTGCCGCTCGGATGTCCGCGATCCAGCTCCGCATCTCTACGTGGTAACGGGGACCGGCGCTTTCGCCGTGCCCATGCATATCCATAGCGAACGCGGTGATCCCGCGCGCGGCTAAGAACGCACAAAGGTCAAAGTAGTTTTCTTTGAACTCACTGGCACCATGGCAGATGATTAAGGTGGGTGTTGAATTGCTGGATTCGGGCAGGAAGAGCTGCCCCGCCATAGAGTCACCACACGATTGGAACCTCACCGATTGCTGAATCATATACGATAATCTTAGGAAGACTTCGGTTTGATCGCTCGTGAACGCCCAGTAATCACGAAGTCTGGTTACTCTGCAACTGATAATTGTGGAATCGGCAGATTCTTCAAAAATCCTTAACATCTCGCAGGTTCACACAACCTTGTGCTGGAAAACCGCGCTTATTGAAACCCTGAGTCGAGTGGAGTGCTCTTTGTCGCCAGGAGACGCCTGAAGACAGTTTAGGATCTGATCTGGCGTTGACTAATCAGGGGCAATCTGATTTCTATCAGGCGGGCATTCTATGTTTGTCGCCATTAACGGCCAGAGACAACCTAACGGCTCCTTAAAATGATTTCCACGGCATGTTGAACGCGAAAGACAGCGAAACAGAACTGGTTCAGGAAAAACTCATCCTGACGGACGTACTGCGCCAGTCCCTCACCTCGGGAGTGGTTGTTGTGGACTGGAAAACGAGAGTCATCCTCTTCAACCGCGAGGCAGCTTCCCTGACGCTCCTGAGCGCTGACCAGGTCTTGAACCACACTATCGACGTCCTGCCGATCTCTTTGCAGGAGGTCATTCAAGAAACCTTCACGACCCGTCGGCCCGTCAACGAGCGGCAGGTAATCCTTCGCGAGCATGCCCCGCCTGAACTGCGCGTTCAGGTACGAGCTACTCTCGACCAAATCGCCGAGGAAGAGAAACCAGGCGTGGTCCTTCTGCTGAACGATTTGAATCGAAACCGAGAAATGGAAATGAACCTGCGGCGGCTGGATCGACTGGCAAGGGTGGGCATCCTCTCGGCAGGCATCGCGCATGAAATAAAGAACGCGTTGGTGGCGATGAAAACGTTCACGGAACTCCTGCTGGAACAAAACAAAGACACCGAAATCGCCGGCATCGTCGGCCACGAAATTCAACGCATCGATTCGCTCATCAGCCAGATTTTGAAATTCGCCGGCCCGGCGAAGCCCGCATTTTCCCGGAACCATCTCCACGAGGTTTTGCAAACTTCTTTGCGGCTGGTTCAGCACCAGTTCGACACCCATAACATTGACCTGGTCCGATCGCTCACCAGTGCGCACGACGAAGTCAACTGCGATGAAAAGCAATTGGAACAAGTTTTTATCAACCTCCTTCTGAACGCCGTGGAGGCCATCAAGGAAAAGGGGACGCTCACGGTGGCGTCGGAATTCATTCCTCCCTCGGGCGGCGACGCGGCGCCAAACCACAAACGACAACCTGGCCAGATTTGTGTGACCGTCAGGGATACCGGCGCCGGTATACCGCCCGAGAATCTTTCGCGCCTGTTCGATCCCTTTTTCACGACCAAAACGGAAGGAACCGGCCTGGGCCTTGCCATCACTCGCCGGATCATCCAGGAGCATAGCGGTGCGATCGATGTTCGAAGCGAACTGAATAAAGGCACAGTATTCACTGTCGCACTGCCGCTCCTGCCGGCAAAGCTGTGATCGCCGAAGCTTTGGCCGGCCCTATCGACCGGGATT
>JBDTOW010000263.1:0-6105 GCA_039933075.1 Verrucomicrobiota bacterium
GGGACGGTTTGAGCAGCCAGGACCGTGACGCCTTTCTCGCGCAAGTCATCCTGCTGCAGCGTCAAGAGCCGGACCATCCGGCGGGACGGGCGCTGCTGGACGTCGACCAGGCAGAGCAGTACCGGCTTGCCGGTGGGGGCCGCATCGGCTGCGAAACCTAACGAGGTGAGCTCGGGCAGCGGTTTGCCCTTGAGTGCGGACACATTGGTTGTGGTCCGCCGGACGGCTGCCTGGGTTCGCACGGCTGGGTCCGCCAGCAGGATGACCACGTTGGTATCGCCGGCTTCCGCGGTGACCTGCGCAAACCCGGCCTGGCCGCTGGCATACATATGCACCTGGCCTTCGCACACCTTGAATTTGAATCGGCCCTTGCTGTCGGTCTGCATGGAGGCCTGGGGCTGGTCGTCTGAGGCCACCTGGACGTAGATACCCGAGATCGGCTTGTCCTTCGCGTCGACGACTTTTCCGGAAATCATCTGGTTGGCGATCCTCAATACGATCGGCGGCGTTTCCACCACGTTGGTGTCCCAGGCCGCGTCGATCTTCTGATGCTTTTGGCTGTAGCCCGGGAAGCTGGCATAGATGCTATAATCCTGCGCCACGGGCAAAGCGGTGAAAGTGAATCCGCCCTGGGTATCGGTGGTCACGGGTTGTTCGTCAACCTGGCCGCCCATGCGGCCGGCCTGCAGCATCAGGTTCACTTGGGCATTGGCCAGCGGCTTGGCGTCGGGGCCGACCACGTGTCCCTTTACCGTCAAGGCCGGTTCCAACTGCACGGTCACGTTCGTGTGCTCCTCGGACAATTCCTGGGCCGCCGCCAGATTGCGGGCGCGGTCCCGGACGAGCAGCCATGGGTTGCCATTCTGCCGCTGCCAGGGCTGAATGACATAGCTCACAGTAAAGGCGCCATTGGTGTCCGTCTTGCTCCGGTTCGGCCCTTCCATAGGGAAGACGCGGACATCGGCGCCGTCCACGGGCTTGCCGTTCGCGTCGGTGATTGTGCCTTTGAGTTTCTGAGGCTTGGCCCCGCCGCCATAGTTGATGGATTGTTCTCCGAGCTTCACAATGACGTTCGTGTCGCCCGCCTCCGCCGACATGTTGGCCATGTTCCTCTGGCTGCTGGCAAAGAGTTGGACCGTGCCTTCGCAAACGTCGAAGCTGAATCGGCCTCCTCTGTCGGTGCGGACATTGGCGTTGGGCTGGCCATCGCCATTGATTTGCACCGTCGCTCCGGATACGGGCTTGTCGTCAGTATCGACCAGCTTGCCCGCGAGTTTGCGGTCAGCCCGCCTCAGTTCCACCGGGTCCAGTTCCACGCGTTTGGCTTCTTCCGCATTCTGGGCCAGGTCAACATATTTGGCGCCGTAACCCGCCGCCGAGATTTGCAGGCCGTAACGGCGTCCGGGTGGCAAAGCGACGAGCTCGATCTGGCCCGATGTGTTGGTCCGGGAGGCTAAGTCATTGAGGTGGCTGCCGCTGTTACCCGTCCAGAACACGAGTGCGACGGTGGCATTGGTGACCAGTTTGCCGTCTGATTCGACGCGAGCCGCAAAGGAAACAGCCGGGGCCAGGCGCAGGTCGAGTTTTTCGGTGTCCTCGTCGAGGTCTTGCGCGAGGGCGAGATTGCGTTCGGGATCGCGGATGAGAAGGCACGGAGTCATGTTGTTCCCGGGAAAGCGTTGCGAGTTCCAATCCATTTCGAACTTCCCGTCCGGACCCGTCTTGACATTGGCCTGTTGCATCGAATAGTCGCCCACAACTCGCACGGCCAGGTTGGTAGCGGGTTGGCCATCGGGTAAGCGCACGATTCCCGCCAGCTTCCGAGGAGGTGACAGTTCGATTTCGACCCGGTTGGTCTTCCCGGCTTCGACACTTCCGGAGGCATTGGCCTGTTGCCAGCCTTGTTTGAAGGCGCCGAGCTGATAATCGCCAGGTGGCAGCCTGAGCATGGCTACGCCGTTGCTGCTCGAGGAGATCCCGGAGTGGTATCCCTCTCTGTCCGCATTGACCCCGACACCCTCGATTGGCTTTCCGTCCTTGGCTGCGCGAACGGCCACTTCCAAGAGACCGCCCCGAATCGCCGTAATTTGCACTCCGCGCGTTAGCTGCCCGCTCTCGACGGTAATAGGAACAGTTTCAGCGACCCAATCCGGGACTGTGTTAGTGCCGAACATAGCTTGAATCCCGTAGGAACCAGCCGGCAAGGTATTCAACCGGAACGTGCCATCCGGCTCCGATCTATCGCCGGGGCGAGATCCCAAAGCGAAGACGCCCGGGCCATTGGGCATCACGCTAATCTGCGCGGCAGGCACCTTCTCTCCAGGTTCCCCGGATACAATCTTGCCTTCCACGCTTCCGGCGGGTTCCATGACCAATCGAATGTCGTCCTGTCCCGCGCGGCACGGCATTGAATCGGGGCTGTAGTTCTGCTGGCCCGTCGAGCGCAGAACCTTGCCTGGGGCCACGGCCAAAAGAGCAGCGGAGGCGTTGGTGGGAAAGCCTTCGATGCGAAACCGGCCATCTTCACCCGTTTTGGCCATGAATAAATCCCGCGCAGGCTTGTCACTCAGGTAATTGAAGGACCGGTTGGGACCTTCTCCCGCAGTTTCGCTGTAAGCCATCGCTACGAAAACTTCGGCGCCGGCCACCGGTTTGTCCATCTCGTTGACGACTTTGCCTGCGAGAAAGGAAGACGGAGTCAGCACCAGCCGTGGCTCGGTCGCCGCGGGAGCCATGAACTGAGCCCAGGCAGCAGCCAACCCGGGTTTGCGGGCGATCAAGAACGCAGGGGCCTGTGGCAACGACGAGGCGCGTGAAATCTGGAGTTCGAAGCTGCCATCGGCGTCACTGGTCGCCTGCTGCCGGACTTCCAATTCGAACCTGTTTACCAGCGATTGGCGGGATTCATATTGTTGGATGACCACTCCAGCGACGGGATGCCCCTGGGCATCGACGGTTTTGCCTTTCACTGGCAGAGATCCGGATGTTTTCGATTGCGCGTTCGCACCGACTGCCAAGAAAACCCCAAAGGCGACGGTGATATTTTGGAGTGCATTCATAGTTAAGAATTACTCGCTCCGAGCCAACTGTTTGAGGATGAACTTGCGCCGGTTCTGGACCTGCTCGCGGAACGAATCCATATCGTCGGCAAAGTCCTGGAGCATTTGCCGCGGATCCTGTTGGAGGATGGTGGCTCGCAGGCGAACTTCCGGTTCGAGCCGCTTTTCCATGGCATCGATGATCGGATAGAATGTTTTTATAGTGAAGTTGGTCGTGCAGATCTCTTGGAGGCGGGCCAAGAACCGCTTTCGAAACTCAGGGTTAGCCAGGAGTGGTCCGGAGAAGTGGCCGGGAGGGCGCCACCAACTGACACCCCCGAAGATGCCCGATCCCCAACGGGCGAAATCGCGAGGTGATTGGTTTCCGGCCATGCCATAGGTCAACGGCATTTCGTACCAATCGTAATTAGAGGAAGCGCCATCGTAGTCGCCCCAGGTCTTGTCTTCATCCCAAGGATAGATCTCCCATTTGCCCGTTTTGCCCGAGTCGTGGTAGGCGTAGTAGTTGTTGAAGAAGCCATCCCAATTCTGGATGCACATGTTCACGGCGTAATAGCTGGCAAACTCCTCGACATTGAAGTTCTTCTCGATGAATGCCCATTGCTCAGCGGAGGATCGGTTTTTCAGGCCATCAAGCAGTTGGAGAAGATCCGCATGGCCGCTGCGAAGATTGGTCCTCTTCTGGTGTTGTTCAGTTGGGTTTTGGCCATACCACGCGAGCTTATAGAGATTGCCGGTGTCATCCCGAGCGTTGCGCGCGAGGAACGACTTGTTCGGCTGTTCTGTCAATAGATGAACGCCCAAATTGCGCCCGTCCATCGATAGCCGCACATGCTCGGCCATGGGCGATGGCACGCCGGCCATGCGATAGAGCTCGTAGGAAAGGGGCTCAGATAAGATCCAGCGCAGCGGCCCTTCCACGATGAGATTGATGCCGGTCGTACCCTTCAGCGGGTGATCCTTCTGGAAGTGAATCTTGTGGCCGCCCGATCGGGTGATAATCTGCACGTAATCGAAAACCTCGGGGTCTCCGCCATCATTTGGCGCATACACAAATGCCCCCTTCCCTCGCATGCTCGGAGGGCTTCGCTTAGAAGTAATCGTGTTATGCGGCGGACCTTGTTCGATCCGGCCGACGTTGATTGCGTAGCCCAAGGGAATAGTCGCATTCGGCGTTTTCGTCAGCGGGACAAAAGAGAAAGCTGGCCTTGGATCATTGGGCGAAGGTAGAAGCCGCTCCGTCCCGGACGAACCCGTCGCTCTAATGCGGTAACGGACGAGTTGGCCGTGCGGCTGGCCTTCGATCATTCCTTCATAAATGCCACTCTTGTCGTCCCCCTCGACGCGGGTCATAGTGACGGTTCTTTCTTCTGATTCTGAACCTGGGCGGGCCAATCGGAAAAGCAAGCTCACCGCTTTGATCCCATTCGCATCAGCGACTTTTACCCTGACTTTCACTTCCTGCTCCGGAGCGGGGGCCTTCGGCATCATTTCCACGGAGTCGACCAACGGCGGAAGATTCGTCGAAAAGGTATCATTCTTCCGTCCCGGTGTGCCCGCGGCTTTTTTCTTCGCCGGCCAATTCGACGCAGCCCAGTTGCCCGCCAGGTCACTCTGGGCGAACGGACTGATTCGCTCCAGGGAACTTGAATAGCCGTTGGCAGCTTCCGGCCAGCCGTCGTGATCCGAGTACTTGACGGAATCGATGCGCTGGCCTTGACCGTTCACCAGCTCCAGTCGCTCAGACTTGTGGCTCAGCTTGCCAATGAAGTTCCCGGCGACCGGGATCTGCTGGCCGTAATGGGCCGCAAACGCCGCTGTGTCGCGACAAATCACCAAGTACCCTCCCGGTGCCAAACGGGTGCCATCCGGGATCGCGAACTGAACTCCCTTCGTGAAAGCCCATTTTGACAGGTTTATTTCGGCACTGCCCCGATTGAAGAGCTCCACGTACTGTAGGTTGGTCTGACCCGCTGGCGGGTGATACATGATTTCATTGATCACGACATCAATGTCCCCAGCCAATGCAGTGAGCGACCCCGCCAGCGCGCAACAGTAGATCAGAAACACCTTGACCCTGCCTGGACTCGCTGCCGGGCTGAGATTAGGGGGCACCGCCGGCCGGGATTGAGTCGCGCATCTCATTTTCTTAAGCCTCAGAATACACTGCGATCCGAAATCAATCTCGCGGTCGGGCTTTTGAGGAGCGTGGCGTCGTTGTTTTGGCGGCAAACGTCAAGCCGCCCATTTCCCAAAAGCTCGACCGGAAGCACTTGAACAATCGTTCCATCTCTCCACGCTCCCTCAATAGACAGCGCCCGGCAGAAAGCGTTCTATGTAGGGGTTTTCATTGGAGATTTCAACAGAATTCGGGCTAACCTCTTTTAAGCAGCCGAGCTGCGAGCCCGGAACCGTTTGACAGGCGAGAGGGTTATGTGACGTTGGCCTTCTCGATGACAAAAGACCGCACCGCAATGAACTCTCTACTCTGACGTTGCCAGTGGGGCTCGAAAATTTGCGGGAGTTGCACCTTGCGGAAAACCATATCAGCGATTTCTCCTTTCTGGCAGGACGCAGCAACCTGACGACCCTGAACCTTGACTCGAACCAATTAACAGACCTGAATTTGCCACGGGTGCTCAGTCAACTCGCGACACTTTCTCTCGATGACAATCGCCTGACGAATCTCACCCTCCCCAAGAAGTTGAACCATCTGGCCACGTTAGAAGTTGACGGCAATCAATTGACGAACCTGGCCTTATCAGCGGGATTAACGAATCTGGTCACACTCTCTCTCAGTTCTAACCCTCTGACGGATGTTTCTTTTCTGGGTGGCCAGACTAATCAAATCGGCATGATAATCGGCAATTTTTAAGACTGAATTACCGTTTCATATTTGTAACCACTTGTGCTATAATTTGTTACGTTCTTAACAGATCGGCATTAAGATCGGCACAAAATGACCACAAAATCAGCCAGTAAACTGCTTTATAACCATGTCTCGGACATGGAGCCGCTCGTGCCTGAAACGGACTCTGAGTTGACA
>JBDTOW010000264.1:0-6090 GCA_039933075.1 Verrucomicrobiota bacterium
GCCGCCATGAATTTCACATCGCCGAAACCCATTGCCTCGCGCGGCACCACAATTTCGTCGGTGACCGCTTCCAGGTGCGGAACCTCATCCGGATTGAACGTGTCGTCGCCGATGGTCAGCTTGAGGGGCGTCAGACGCAGCGCTGAATTCACGTAACAACGATCAAAGAGTTCGACCGTTTTGGCATGCAGGACGATGGCGTCGGACTTGCGATAGAAAAGTTCTTCGTATGGAATCTCGCGGTCGGGCAGGTGCAGCGCCGTCTCGGTAAAAATTACTTTCGTGCCGGTGGGCAGTTGAAAGTTCTGCCGGCCGAACATCAGCTTGCCCAAACGGAGGATGCCATAAATCAGGCCGCCACCAACGGCGATGCCCAAAAAGCTTTCCTGAAGCGATTTTCCGGCGCTGCCCGCTCCATGCAAAGCGGGGACCGCGAATGAACAAAGAAAGCCGACGGCTATTCCGCCGAGAGTGATTTCGTCGGGAATGATGAAGTGCTCGAAATCGATAAAAGTGGCCACGACAAACCCGGACAACAGCAGGCAGTAAACCAGGGCAAGCCAAGGAGATTGCACTCCGAACACGAGCCAGCAGCTCAGGAAAAGCAGTCCGGTCAGCAGCTCGACGCAGAAATAGCGAAACGAGATCGGCGCGCCGCAATTCGCGCATTTGCCCCGAAGATAGAGCCAGGTCACCAGCGGGATGTTCAGGTAAAAAGGAATCCGGTAATTGCAATGCGGACAGCTCGACGGCGGCGTTACGATGCTTTGTCCGCGCGGCATCCGGTAAATGCAAACGTTCAAAAAACTTCCCGTCATACAGCCGAAGCCGAAAAAAACCGCCGACCAGAAATGAAACGGCATGGCGGCGAAAGCGTGGAGGTCGAATAAGGCCATTAAACGTGCGGTGAATTGAGGTGGTCAGCGAGGGCAACTCGGAATCGCGGACTTGGCCCGAATATCTCATAGCCGTATCCGCCGGGAGCGGTGAAACAAAGGTAGGGATGGCGCGCTGCGCCGTCCCCGCCGCGGTCAGCGGCGGAATTCCCTGTGGCCAAGGCCATGAATCCAACGCTCGGTGAAGCGCCAGTTCCGCGCCTGCACGGCGCGGGGACGCCGCAGCGCGGCGTCCCTACCACCGTCCTTGTATAAAATGTTCGAGCCAGGGACGACTGCAATGCCTGGGCCGCGGCAGAACTCAACTTTTGGATGATTGCCTCTCGCACTTTCTTATTTGCCATAAACATTCTTTGCCAAAGCCGCCCGCATGATTTCCAGCGGCGCTGGTTTTCCCGACCAGATCTCCAGCGCCTTCGCCCCTTGATAAAGCAGCATGCTCAGTCCGTTGGCGGTGCGACAACCTTCCGTTTTGGCCGCCTTCAGCAGTCGGGTTTCCGCTGGTCTATAAATCATATCGTAAACGGCTCGGGCCTGCTTAAACGGGAACTTCGTTTCGTCGAGCGGCGAGGTATCGCTCGCTTGCAGTCCCAGCGAGGTCGCGTTTAGAATCAAATCGACCGCGTCTGGCGGATGGCCAACTGAAACACCGACCGTTCGAAAGAGTTGCTTAATCTCACTGGCGATTTCCTCTGCCTTCGACACCGTGCGATTGACCAGAAATAATTCGCGAACACCTTCGGCAGCCAAGCGGAGCGCGGCAACGCGGCCAGCTCCACCCGCTCCCAGCAGCAAGACTCGGGCGCCTTTGAGCGCAAGGTCGAGATCTTCCTGAATGGCTTGAACCAGGGCATCGGCGTCGGTGTTGAAACCCTGGCTGCGCACTTGCATGATTTCGTCGGCTGCCAGTTGGGCGAGCGGCACCCATTCGCCACTGCGGGTTTTGGCTTCAAACCGGATTGTGTTTACCGCGCCCCATTGGTTTGCCGTTGCGGCTAGCACATCCACCATTTCCAATGCCAGAAGCTTGTGCGGCACGGTGAGGTTGAGGCCGATAAATTTCATCGCTTTTGCCCCGGCGATGGCCTGACGCAGATCGTCCGGATGAACATCGAAGGCGAGATATCTCCAATCCAGGCCCAGGGCGGCCATCCCGGCATTTTGCATCGCGGGCGAGGCAGAGTGATGGACCGGATGCCCGTAAACGGCGCAGTAGCGGGTCGCGGCGGTGATCGGCATCGGGTCGGCTTCTGACACGCGCTGGTTATAGCGCGACGAGGGAGGAAGTTCAAAGGGCAAAGTCAAGCACGGAAGTGGCGAGATCCACAATCAGGTGTTAACAAGATGGTCATCGGCTGTGGATAAGTGTCAAACAACCCGTGGAACAATTGTAAATAAGTTTAACGGCCGCAATCTGCGGTGAATTTGGTTAATACTGGTGATATGATTCCAGCATGTTGTCTTGACCCGATGGACAGATTTTTCGCAGAGTTCGCCGGTGATTCTACAACATCATTTTCCTGGTTTTCTTATAGCCATCGAAGGCATCGACGGCGCGGGTAAAACCACGCAAGCACACCATGTCCAGGACGCATTGCAGGCTCGAAAACTGGCTGTTATCCGAACGAAAGAGCCGACAACCGGGCATTGGGGGCAGGTTCTGCGCGACTCAGCTTTAACGGGTCGTCTTTCCATTGAAGAAGAAGTCGAAGCGTTTATCAAAGATCGCAAGGAGCACGTCGAGCAAACAATCAATCCTGCTTTGCGGGAAGGAAAAATTATAATTGTAGATCGTTACTATTTTTCCACGGCAGCTTACCAGGGAGCACGCGGAGTTAACCCGGACGAATTGATTCGACGAAATGAGGAATTTGCGCCTGAGCCGGATTTATTGGTCTTGCTGGACATTGATCCAAAAGCTGGATTAGAGCGAATCCGGACGCGCGGTGACCGAGCGAATCATTTTGAAAAAACGGGCACGTTGCGGAAAGCGCGCGATATTTTCCTGAGCATTAAAAAGCCGTATCTTTTGCGCATAGACGCAACTCAGCAACCGAGTGAAATATGCAATTTAATCGTGCGGCAATTTTCGGCCTTATACGTTGAAAGAATCGCAAAATCGAATAGAGATCCGAAAGAGAAACTCAATGCCACACTGGGCGTCTTTGGGGCCGATCCGGTTTGAAGTTTTGTTATCCGCAGCCCCGCTCGGCGTGCGCGTGCCCTGCTCCCCTCGAAGCAAGCAGAGCGGCATTTACACGAGTCTGGATTTAACTACACTCGAATTGCCAATGCCGCATGAACCATTTCAACTTCGCTGACTGGCTCATTATTATCGTTTATTTGCTTGGGATAATCCTCCTGGGAGTTTGGTTCGGCAAAGATCAGCGCACCACGCGCGATTATTTTCTCGGCAGCAAAAACATCCCGTGGTGGTGCATCGGCCTTTCCATCGTGGCCGCCGAGACGAGCGCCCTCACCATCATCAGCGTGCCCGCGATGGCTTTTGGCGGAAACATGGCATTCCTCCAAATGGTCATCGGCTACGTCATCGCCCGCATCCTGCTCGCCGTCGTGATGGTGCCCCATTATTTGAAGGGCGAAATTTATTCACCCTATCAACTGCTCGAAAACTCCTTCGGGCCACCGGCGCGGCGACTCGGGGGCGGCTTTTTTCTTATCAGCGAAACTCTCGCGGCGGGTGTGCGCGTTTACGTGGCGTCGATTCCGGTCAAGCTCATGTTAGGCGATCGGATCTTATCCGTCGGCACGGGCGACCCCATTCTCGGCGCGATTCTCCTCTTCGTTTTGCTTTCGCTGCTTTACACTTACATCGGCGGCGTCAAAGCCGTTATCTGGACGGATGCCGTGCAGTTCGGCCTGTTCATGGCGGGGGGACTATTCACCCTCTTCTACATCCCGACGCTTATGGACGGCGGCGCTTCCGCGTTGTTTGCCAAGGCTGCCGAAGCCGGAAAGCTGCACTGGTTCAACGCGAAGTTTTCCTTGAGCCTGCCGTTCAATATTTGGATGGGGGTCATCGGCGGCACGTTCGTCACCCTCTCCTCGCACGGGGCGGAACAACTCATCGTGCAGCGAGTGCTCGCCTGCAAAACCGTGGCGGATGGCCGAAAGGCGCTTGCGCTCAGCGCCGTCCTCATTTTCCCGCTCTTCCTGGTGTTCCTCCTCGTCGGCGTGATGCTGTGGGTGTACTACCAGCAAACGCCGATGGCCATCCCGATTCCTGAAATCAAACCAGGCTCGGGCATCAAGGCCAACGACTATATCTATCCCATCTTTATGATGACCGCTGTGCCGCATGTGCTGAAAGGCTTTCTCATCGTCGCCATTCTCTCGGCGGCAATGTCGTCGGTGAGTTCCGCGCTCACATCGCTGGCGTCGGTGTCCACAATGGATTTTGTGAAACCGCTATCGAAAAAAGCGCGGAGCGAAACCTTTTTCCTGAACTTTAGCAAAGCCTCGACGGTCGCCTGGGCAGCGCTGTTGATTCTGGTCGCCTACCTCAGCCGCCAGGTGGAATACGTGCTTAATGCCGCGTTCTCACTCCGCGGCCTTACCAGCGGTGCGCTTCTCGGCAGCTTGCTGTTGGTGTTACTCTGGCGAAAAGGCACCGCGCTCCCGGTTGTGGTGGGAGCAACCGCGTCCCTCGTCGTGATGATTTTCGTCAGCCGGTTCGAATGGGCGCAAATCACCGCGACCGGTGAAGCGGTAAAAGCAAAGGTCGCCTGGCCGTGGTTCACGCTGATTGGAACTATCGTGACGATTGGCAGTGCCTGGCTGACGCGATTCATTCTCGTAAAGGCCCAGCGTGAGTGACGAGACCACCAATCGAAACTCGGCCGCCGCGCTGGATCGAGCGCGGCAAAAGGCTTATTGGCGGCTGTTGCCACTTCTCTTCGTCTGTTACGTCATCGCTTACGTTGACCGGTCCAATGTCGCGATTGCCAAGCTGACGATGACCCGGGACTTGCCTGGCTTCAATAACGCAGTGATCGGCTTCGGTGCCGGAGTTTTCTTCGCCGGCTACTTCCTGCTCGAAATTCCCGGCACGCTGCTGGTCGAGAAATGGAGTGCGCGCAAGTGGATCACCCGAATCATGATCTCGTGGGGCATCATGGCTGCGCTCACAGCCGCTGTGAAGACGCCGCTTCAATTCTACGTTGTGCGCTTCCTGCTGGGGTTGTGCGAGGCGGGATTTTTTCCGGGCGTAATTGTGTATCTCACACATTGGTTTCCCAGCCGCGATCGGGCACGGGCGCTCGCGTACTTCTTCGTGGCCACTCCAGTTGCTCAAGTGGTGAGCCCGAAGATTTCGAATGCACTTTTGAAGATTGGCACTGACGAAGTGATTAACGGCGTGGCGGTGCACCACCCGGAGGTGTTGGGGCTCGAAGGTTGGCAGTGGGTGTACATCTTCTGGGGCATCCCAGCGGTCGTGCTCGGATTCGTTGTCTTCTTTATGCTGAAGGACCGGCCTCGCGATGCCCGCTGGCTTTCGGCCGAGGAACGCGAGGCGTTGGAACAGGAACTCGCGCGCGAGAAGGCGCTGCGCCGCCCTGGCCATCGCATGACGGTTCTCGAGGCTCTTCGGCACCCGAAGGTGTTGCTGTTGGCGTTTGCTTATTTTTGCATCGTCACGGGAAGCTACGGCGTGGAATTTTTCATGCCGAGCATCCTGCAACAATGGTACGCGCTCAAATTCGACGCGATTACCTGGCTGGTGATCCTCCCGCCACTCCTGGCGCTCTTTGGCCAACTGTTCGTGGGCTGGAACTCAGACCGCTTAAAGGAACGACGACTCCACGCGGTCACGCCAATCCTTATCGGAGCGACCGCCCTGGCATTGGCGCCGTTCACGCGCGGCCATTTGTTCCTGACGATTGTCTGTTTCATGCTGGCCTTCGCCGGGTTCAAATCGTATTTGCCGGCGTTCTGGTCTTTGCCAAGTCTTTTCCTGACCGAAGCCGCCGCTGCTGGCAGCATCGGACTTATCAACTCGATTGGCAACCTCGGGGGTTTCCTTGGACCATACGTGCTGGGCAAAGCAGAAACGGTGACCGGATCGTTCGTGGGTGGGATTTACTTCCTGTGCGTGTCCATGATCGTTTCCGCGGCGATCATTCTTTTGCTTGGGTTGGGGCGAAAGGAAAAGCGGGAGTGACTCGTACGGTGA
>JBDTOW010000265.1:0-6083 GCA_039933075.1 Verrucomicrobiota bacterium
TTCCTCGGCGGATATGTCGTCAGGGCGGCTGAGGCGGCGGGCTGGCGCGTTCGCCGGCCAAACGCCAGGGGCAGGCGACGAGGTCGATCCACTATCAGGCGCAGCTTCCCGGCATGATCTTGAACGACGCATTTGGTTTGAGTGGTCCCGTAACCATCATCACCAACGCCTGCGCCTCCGGGGCCAACGCGATCGGCCACGGTTGGGAACTGGTGCGGCGCGGCAACACCGAGCGCGCGCTGGCCGGCGGCTACGATGGCCTCAGCCAATTGGTCTTCGCCGGATTCGATTCATTGCAAGTCCTCTCACCCACTCAGTGCCGGCCTTTCGATGCGCAACGCGACGGTCTGGCGCTCGGCGAAGGCGCTGCGGTTCTCGCGCTGGAATCACTCGAACACGCGGAGCGGCGAAAGGCGGAAATTCTCGGCGAAATTGTCGGTTACGGCGCCGCCACGGATCTTCACCACCTGACGCAACCGCAACCGCACGGAAACGCGGCGGTCGCCTCGATGCTCGCCTCCTGTCGAAGCGCAAACGTCGTCCCCGACCAGATCGATTACATCAATGCCCACGGCACTGGGACCGTGTTAAACGACGGCGCTGAAGCCGAAGCGATCAATCGTTGGGCAGGCCCGCATGCAAAACAATTGCGGGTCAGCTCCACCAAATCGAGCATCGGACATCTGCTTGGCGCGGCGGGAGCTGTCGAAGCGCTGGTTTGCCTGATGGCTCTGCGAGAGCAGTGGGTTCCTCCCACCACGACAACGCTCATTCCGGATTCAATCTGTGAATTTCAACTCGTTCGAAAACCTACGACCGGCCGGCTTGAATACGCGCTCAGCAATTCGTTTGGGTTCGGCGGCGCCAATGCTTCGCTGATTCTGCGGAGGTGGCGATGAGCCGGGTGTTCATCGTTGGGCACGGCGCGGTGTCTCCCGCAGGCTGGGGCGTGCCACCACTTCGCGATGCACTGCGAAAAAACGAAGCGATTTCCACAAAGGAACTGGAACGCCCGGGTTGGGACCGTCCGCTGCGAGTCCGGCAAGTGCCGAGTCCGGCGTCGCGACCGCTTTTCTTGAGCCACGCCCGGCTCCGCCGCGCCAGTTCCCTTACCCAATATGCGGTCGCCGCCGGACTCGAGGCGCTGGGCGTTGACGCGGCAAAGGTGACCAGTGGTTCGCTGCGCCTGGGAATCATCCTCTGCGTGATGACTGGCTGCGTGAATTATTCCCGGCGCTTTTACAGCGAAGTCCTCCACGAACCCGCCACCGCCAGCCCAATTCTGTTTCCTGAGACAGTTTTCAACGCGCCAGCCAGCCACCTCGCGGCATTGCTCGGAACCGCGGCAATTAATTACACCCTCGTTGGCGATCCGGGAATGTTTCTCAGCGGGCTGGCGGTGGCGGCGGACTGGCTGGCGGGGGAACGAGTGGATGGTTGCCTGGTGATTGGCGCCGAAGAAATCGACTGGGTCACCGCTGACGCGCACCGATTGTTTGATCGGCGAACGTTTCTCAGCGAGGGCGCCGGCGCGCTCTATCTGCAAGGCGATCGCGCGAGTGAACCAGCAGTCGATTTGCGCTCGATCACCCCGGCGTACTCGTACTCGAAAAGGCAGAATCGCTTCCAAGCCGCGCGACTCGTGCGCGCCGCGCTGCCCGCGCACCAGGATGGTCAACTTCTCTGCGACAGCACAAAAAACTCCTCCAAACTCGATGCGGCGGAATTGACCGCCTGGGAGGATTGGCGCGGGCCACGTCTTTCGCCGAAGAACATCCTCGGAGAAGGATTGTCGGCCGCTTCCGCCTGGCAATGTGTGATCGCCACCGATGCGCTGCAACACCGCCTCTATACCGGCGCCAACGTCAGTGTTGTCGGTTGCAATCAGCAGGCCATCGGCGCGCATTTCAGCCTGGCGTAACGCGCCGCACCAACCCGCACATTTCGTAACCTAACGTTGCTGGCGCGACCGGCGAAACAAAGGTAGGGATGGCGCGCTGCGTCGTCCCCGCCGCGTTCAGCGGCGGAACACTCTGTGGCCACCGCAAGCGTTCATCGCCGGGAGAGCACTAGTTCCGCGCCTGCACGGCGCGGGGACGCCGCAGCGCGGCGTCCCTACCGCCGCCTTCTTGTGAAACTCCAAGGTACGTCGGTAATCGCTAAATTATCCAAGCATCATGAAGATCTTGATCCGGCTGAACGGTAATGAGTGTTGAGCGCTGGCTTGAGTCGGTTTACACTGCGTCAGAATGAAACTTTACTTTTTGCGTCACGCGGAAGCATTGCCCGGGGAGGACGACGAAGCCAGACCGCTCTCTCAGACCGGAAAAAAGGAGGCACTGAGTCTGGGACGCTTCCTAAAACATGCAGGGATTGCCTTTGACGCCGCCTTCAGCAGCCCACTAGTGCGCGCGCGCCAAACTGCGGAGATCGTGTTGAAGATATCTGGCGACGTCTCTCCGGCAGAGTTGAGTCTGACCGAGGCGCTGCAGATTGAAACCTCCCAGAAAACGTTCGAGCGCTGGCTTAAAGACTTGCCGGAGGCCAAAAAAGTCCTGCTGGTTGGCCACGAACCCACGCTTTCGGAGCGCGTTCGTCGATTACTCACAATTGCCAGCGCCGAGCGGTTGAATCTGCCGAAAGGCGGACTTGTCTGCGTGGACAGCGAAGATCGGCGAACTGGCTGCCTTAAGTTTTTTGTCTCACCGAAAATTCTTGTCGATTGAAAAGTGCGTTAATAAAATGCCTGTGTCTTCGGCGCGCTGCTGGCTTTGCCCAGCGGATCGAGTAACTGGCGCACGCCCGCGGCCAGCAGGTTCAGCTCGGTCAATGCCTGGAAAAACAGGAAGCCCTGGTCGATATATTTTTTAACCTGCTCAGCGCTTCCCACCGTCAATCCCAGAAACTTGTTGTGCCGTTTGCCGGCCTCGGCGACTTTCGCAATCGCCGCCGCCAAGGTCGGATGGTCCTGTTCGCCGCGCAGGCCCAGCGAAAACGACAAGTCGCTCGTGCCAATGAACAAAACGTCGAGCCCGGGAGTGGCGGCTATCTCATCGATCTTTTCCACCGCCCGCGCCTCTTCAATCACGGTAACCACCATCACATTGCGGTCGGCGAAGTCGTTGTAACCCTCCGGCGCCGGCCAGCTAAAGCTCGCCAGACGCGAGCCGGAACCACGCCGGCCAGCGGGCGGATATTTGCACGCCGCAACGGCTTGTCGGGCCAGCTCCGGCGTGCTGCTGAACGGAAAGATCACACCGAGAACACCGGAGTCGAGCACCCGCTTGGCGGTCCAGAGTTCATTCACCGGCACACGCGCGAAGGGCACGGCTCTTAATCCGCGGGTTGCGAGGACAATGTTGCGGAGCGTTTCGAGAGTGAGCGGTGAATGTTCCATCTCGAGCCAGAGAAAATCGAAGCCCATGCTGGCCGCCTGCGCCGCAATCTCGACGCTGTTTACCGTGATGGTGAGGCCGATCGCCGGTTTGCCTTCACGTAGAAGTTTTCGGACGGGGTTTTCCCAAAGTGGCTGGTCGTGCGTGGTAGATGAGGACATATATTGTTTTCGGGAGTATTTTCGCAAATAGGCAGTCTGCCAAACCAAAAAAAGCAGCGTGCCGCCGCAGTCCAGAACAGGGCCGCGGTGCATGTGGAGTGCGGGGACATGTTCCCGCTTTGGCTGCACGGTGGAGAAGGCGAGGGTATCAGTCAACTCGAGAGTTTCCATTGTGCGCGAGGCGTGCAGGAAAAGCGCCGTCGATCCAAGTCCTCTGGCGCTTTGACGGCGGGCCTGTAAGAACGACGCGCGAAATTTCGTTCTCAGCCTGGTCACGTTCGTGACAAAAGCGGTTGAGGGCTGAGAGGGCTACCGCACTGCTCCAAGACGCTTCGCGAGTGAAAAGGCCGCTGGAATGCTCGCCAGATCTTGGAGCGCAAACCTGACCGATCGGCAGATTAGGTTTTCAATAGCGCATCACCTGCGCTCGAGCAGGCCGCGGCTGCGCATCCAGTCAGTCGCGCGTTGCGGCCACGTCGTGACGAAATCCTTTGAAGGACGCAGGCCGTAGCCGTGGCCGCCAGTTGGATAAACGTGGAGCTCGACCGGCACTTTCGCATTCTTCAACGCCAGCGAATAGAAAAGGGCATTCTCCACCCGCACTCCGTCGTCCTGGGTGATGGCAATAAACGTTGGCGGCGTGTTCGTCGTGACGGCGACTTCCGGTGAGACCATGTCGTTGTCGTCTTTTCGTGTGAGGCCACCGGGGTAGATCAACACCTGAAAGTCAGGACGGCACGTCACTTTGTCAGCGTCGTCCACAGTCGGATAACTACGCTCCCGATAGTTACTACTGAGCGCAGCCGAAAGATGTCCGCCCGCGGAAAAGCCCAGCGTGCCGATCCGTTGCGGGTCGATGCCGAATTCCTTCGCGCGATGCCGCACGAGGCCGAGCGCGCGTTGCGCGTCCTGCAAAGCCGCAACGTGTTTTTCCGATCCGGTCCGTTCCGGAACGCGGTATTTCAAAAGCACGGCGGTGACACCGATCGAATTGAGCCAGTCGCATACTTCCGTACCCTCAAGGTCCATCGCGAGGATGTGATAGCCTCCACCCGGACAAACGACCACCGCCGAACCTGTCGCTCTGTCGGCCGGCGGGCGGTAAATGCTGATGGTAGGTTTTGAGACGTTGCCGAGTCGAATGACCGGCTTACCGGCGATCAGCCCATCCGTAGGCTTGGTCATATCCCGCTCCTCGCCGATGTCGCCTTTCTCGGCCGGCACACCCTTTGGCCAAAGCTCGATAATGCTTGATGGCTCGCTGGCGAAGGAGTTGGAAAGCCCGCACAGACCCAAACAAAAGATTCTGAGCAAACGAGTCAATGTGGATGTCATGAGCCGAAGTGAAATCATTTCCGGTTCCGGAGTCGAAACATTTCGCCGCCACTACTTCACGCGCGCGTCACCGATAATGGACGAGAGTCTGTCCTCGATCGCGTCGGCCCAGATCGTGTAGCCCTTCGGAGAAAGATGAAGATAGTCGGGCATCAATTCGCGCGGGAGAGTGCCATCGTCGTTCAGAAACTGGTGGCCGAAATCGACCCAGAAGATGCTCTGCTCGTCGGCGAGTTTGTGGAGGACCTGGTTGATCATCGCAAGTTTGCCACGTATCACGCTGTAGTTCTCACTCCGCGGGAAGATCGCCAGGAGAACAATTTTTGTGTCCGGCAGTTTGGTGCGGAGCTTTTTCACGATGGCGGCGACGCCGTCCACGATTTGGCCGGGCGTATTATCATCGCCGTTGGAATTGTTGGTGCCGATCATGATGACGGCGGCCTTTGGTTTTAGCCCATCGAGGTTTCCATTGTCGAGCCGCCAAAGGACGTGCTGGGTGCGGTCGCCGCCGATGCCGAGGTTGACGGCGTTGCGATGAGTGTAGTAGCGCGCCCAAGCCTCCTTCCCCTCCCCTTCCCAACCCTGCGTAATCGAATCGCCGATGAAGATTACCTGCGCCTTCTCGCCAACTTCGGCGACACGTTTGTTGAAGGATTGATGGCGGTCCTTCCACCATTCGTCAGGACGCGGGACGGGTTGAACCGCGGAGTGATTTGGCGTCTGGCTGTAGCCGGCTACAAGAGTGGCCAGCAGAACTGCCAACGTAAGTCGCGTGGGAGAACAAACAATTTTGGTTTTCATTTCTGGTTTGCCTGGTCAGCAATGACAATCTTTTTGCCGTTCACTTGGCAAGCCTAATAACTCGAAAACCCGGCTGGTTGGGAATGGTGGGACAGATTCAATCTTGTCAATTCTGTCGGTTTTGCTGGATTGGGGAATTGTCCGTGCGATGTATGGCGATCAATTCGCGGGACACGCCGGCTTGCACATCAGATTTGGACCAAACGCGACAGCGACGAAACTAAAGCCCCCGTCGGGATCCCCACACCCATAGAGCCTGTCTGAAGTGTAGGGCAGACATCCTCTCTGCCAGTTCGGGCGGCATCCTGCCGCCCGAAACACGGGGCGTGGACGCCCGTATGTGTTTAGCGAGTAAGAAAGCAAAGGTAGGGACGGCGCGCTGCGCTGTCCG
>JBDTOW010000266.1:0-6052 GCA_039933075.1 Verrucomicrobiota bacterium
GGATGACGAGGGCGTCCTGCTCGACTCGGCTGACAAACCGCTTGCCGGTGTTCGCCGGCGAAGTCGACCAATCTCCGCAATGTTTCACGACGGAGATGCGGTTGATCGCCAAGGACGATCACCCAGCGAGTTAAACCTGGCTTCCATCCGGCCCAGCGGGCGGCGCACTGGATCGAACCGAACATGCCTGATGCGGGTGTCGAATTGACGATACGGTTGTGCGAAGGAAAACTTAGACGATCCAATTCCGCCTCGACAGTGTGATCGCCGACGGCGCAAACCACCGCGAGATGCTCCGTTTTCAGGCGCGTCCATTGTTCGACCAAATGTCCCAGCACGGTCGTCGCGCCCCAGGGCAGGAGCAATTTCGGCCTCCCCATTCGCGAAGAAGCGCCCGCCGCGAGGAGGACCACGGCGAGTTTGCAAGCGTGCTGCTCGTCTGCCCGGGAATTCTCGAAGACAGTCATCGGCGCCCATTCTAATACCGGAGTCTCACATTGGAAGCCAGAGTCGCGAGCAGTGAAACAAACATGCTGGACCGTTGGTCGATAACCAAAGTGTGGAGTCCCGACATCGGAAGCAGAACTTGCCTTGCTACTGTCCAACGCTTAAGTTAGACGCCATGAAAACGATGACGACCCGAGAGTTTTTCCATACGCCCAGGCTGGCCAAAGTCCTCCGGCCCGGCGAATCGATCACGGTGACGGACAATGGAACGGCCTCGTTCACGATCACGAAGGCCGGACAGCGGCCGTCCAGAACACGAGCCGACCTGGAAGAGGAAGCGCGAGAGATTTGTCCTGAGGATGGGCCGAAGGCTAATTTCACTGCGATGCTGAAGGAAGCAAAACGCAAAACGCCGATGATGATATATCCGGACACGAGCTTCCTCGTGGCGCTGAAGATTCGTCGCGACACGTTCCACGCGGTCGCACTCGATTTCTACGAGCCGCATCAGGACGAGGTTTGGCTTTGGTCTCCGTGGCACCGCGTCGAGCTCTTGAACGCCGTCCGGCAGTTGACCCGCCACCCGGAAGCAAGACGCCGATTGCGGCTGGCCGAAGCCAAGGCCCTCATACACCGGCTCGAGACCGAAGTGCGGTTGGGTTATTTCACGCACTTGGAGGTGGATTGGCGGGATGTTTTGCGGACGGCGAACGAAATCAGCATAGCCTGCGCCTTCGAGCTGCCGTGTCCGGCAGCCGATCTGCTTCACGTGGCCTGCGCCAAGGAATTGGTGGCAGATGTGTTTCTCAGCTTTGACGACGAACAGTTGGCTCTGGCAAAGGCCAGCGGTCTCAAGATTTTGCAGCCGCCAACCCGGAACAGGTCAGCGGGACTTCGACGAGCGCGCCGCACGGCGGACTCGCTGACTTCATCGGCAGTACGGCCTTCTCTTTCACCAATTCCGCTCGCTTTTGGACGAACTGCGCCATCACACTCAGGGCGATTTCCGGGACGCTGACCGCTTGGATGTCCAATCCCACCGGACAGGCAACTTTCGCGAGTTGTTCTTCAGTAGCGATTTTCTCGTCGAGAAACTGGCTTGAGATTAGTCTCCACTTGCGGCGGCTGCCGATCATCCCCAGAAAAACAAACGGGCGATGAACCCAATTCCGCAGCACCAGCGCGTCGTGCTGATGACCGCGGGTGACGATAAGCCCGAAAGCCGGCCGGCCGGGCAACGGTTCTTCCAAAAGTTTGTCCCAATAGTCCACGCGAAACCGGGTGCCCTCGGGGAAAAACTGGCGGTTTGCCAGGGTCGGACGATCATCGAAAACCGTGACGTCAAAATCAAGCTGCAAGGCGAGGGGCGCAACCGCCTGGGCGACGTGGCCGGAACCGGCGATCCAGAAGGCGCATGGAGGGGAAACCGATTCCTGGTAGAGCCATTCTCCATTCCCTGCCTCGTCGATGCACGCGATGCTGAAATCCTTTTTCACCCCCCAGGCGAGTGTCTGATCGCCCTTGGCCAGCCGGCGCCAAATTTCGCCAGCCTGAGCGGCGTGAGGCAGGATCAATCCGTAGACTTTGCCACCACAGATTAGGCCGTCATCCCAACCAAAGTCATGGTCGAGCACCAACTCGAAGGTGGACGGCGATTGAGTGAGCAAGGCGCGCCGGGCGCGGTCCTGAATCTCCGCTTCCAGACAACCACCCCCCAGTGTTCCTTTGATCCGCCCATCGGCAAAAAACAATGCTTTGGCGCCGGTCTTTTGCGGGCTCGAACCTTTGATGCCGGAAATAATTCCCAGGGCGAACGGCTGGTTTTCCGCCAGCGCGGCGGGCAGATAATCGAAGAACCTTGGCATGATTCGATCCGCCTAGCCCACCGCCATGCCCAGCAGAAACTCAATATTGCTCCGAGTCTTTTTCAGTTTGTTCAGCAACAATTCCATCGCTTCCACAGGCGGGACGCCGGTCAACGCACGCCGCAGGATTACCACCTTGCCGAATTCGTCGGGGTGATAAAGGAGTTCTTCTTTTCGGGTGCCGGACAGCTCGATGTTAATCGAAGGAAAGATTCGGCGGTCAACCAGGTGGCGATCCAGATGCACCTCCATGTTGCCGGTGCCTTTGAACTCCTCGAAAATGACTTCGTCCATGCGCGAACCGGTGTCGACCAGCGCCGTCGCCATGATGGTGAGAGAGCCGCCCTCTTCGATGTTCCGAGCCGCGCCAAAGAAGCGCTTCGGTTTGTGCAGCGCGTTGGCATCAACCCCGCCGGACAAAATTTTCCCAGAGTGCGGCTGCACGGTGTTGTAAGCTCGGGCCAGGCGCGTGATGGAGTCGAGAAGGATGACAACATCCTTTTTGTGCTCGACCATGCGCCGGGCTTTTTCAATGACCATTTCGGCCACCTGCACATGGCGTTCCGGCGGCTCGTCGAACGTGGAGGCGATGACTTCAGCCGACTTGCACGTGCGCTCCATGTCCGTGACTTCCTCGGGCCGCTCGTCGATCAGCAGGATAATGAGGTAAGTTTCCGGGTTATTCTTGATGAGCGCGTTGGCCACGTTTTGCAGCAATACCGTCTTGCCCGTTCGGGGCGGAGCGACAATCAGGCCGCGAGTGCCTTTGCCGATGGGACAGACGAGATCGAGCACCCGGGTGGAGAGTTCATCCGCCCGGTTTTCCAGAATGAACCGCCGGTTCGGGAACAGCGGCGTGAGGTTATCAAAATGCGTCTTGTCCTTGGCCTTATCGGGATCTTCCTTGTCCACCGCCTCGACCTTGAGCAAGGCAAAAAAGCGTTCTTTATCCTTGGGTGGCCGGATCTGCCCGGCGACCAGATCCCCGGTTTGCAAATCGAAGCGCCGTATCTGCGACGGCGAGACATAAATATCCTCCGGACAGGGAAGATAATTAAAGCTCTGCGATCGCAGAAAACCGAACCCTTCCGGCAGAATCTCGAGCACGCCTTCGGCGAACAGAATGCCGCTTCGCTCGGCGTTCTTCTGGAGAATCTGGAAGATAACTTCGTGCTTCTTCATCGTGCCGAAGTTCTCGATGCCCATCTCCTTGGCCATCTGGTTCAAATCCGTGATGACCATCGACTGAAGCTTGCTGATGTTCACGGTGTTGGCCGCATCGAGATTGGTTGGAGGCGCCTTCTGGGCAGCCTCCTCCTCGGGAGTGGGCTCGGACTTCGCAGAGTTTTGAGATCTTCCCCGAGTGTCACCGTTGTCACCGGGCTCAGGACGTCCGCCCGACCGCTGTAATCCGCGCTTGGGCCGTTTGGCTCGTCCGGGGCCGTGCTGCTGTGGGGTTGCGCGTGTTTCAGCGGCTTCGGTTGCGACCACAGAAGACGTTGACGGTACTTGAGTTTGCACGGTTACCGAACTGCCCTCGGCAGCCGGGGTACTCTCTGCTGTCTCTTTCGGCTTCGCAGATCTCCGAATGGGTCTTGGCATAAATCAAACAGTGTTAAATTTTTATAATGCGTACGGCCGAACGAATGAAGGTTAGTGCTGACCACGAGTATCGCTAATTGGATACACCAACATTAAACTTCGTTCAATCGAGTGCAGCGTTTAACCGGGGACAAAAACTACGGTGATCCAATTTAATCAATACGGCAAGGGAAATTTTGCGGTCAATTCACGGACGCGTCGCCGTACCTGATTCGCCACAACGCCGTTCTTAATGTCCATCAGGACCTCGCTAATCATGTCCGCGATGGCGGCCATTTCCGGCTCCTTCATGCCGCGCGTGGTGACGGCTGGAGTGCCAAGGCGGACGCCGCTGGCCTGGAAAGGGGACCGGGTTTCAAAGGGAATTGTGTTTTTGTTGACGGTGATTCCGGCTTCGTCGAGAGCGATTTGGCAATCCTTGCCTGTCAGCCCGCGAGCGCCAACATCGACCAGCATCAAATGATTATCGGTGCCTCCGCTCACCAGGCGGTACCCGTTTCGTTTGATTCCGCTAGCCAGCGCCTGGGCATTCCGGATGATCTGTTGTTGATAGATTTTGAATTCCGGCTGCAGCGCTTCCTGAAAACAGACGGCCTTGCCCGCGATGACGTGCATCAAGGGCCCTCCCTGGATTCCGGGAAAAACCTGGGAATCGATTTCCTTTGCGTATTTCGCTTTGCACATTATCAAGCCGCCGCGCGGCCCTCGCAACGTCTTGTGGGTGGTCGTGGTCACGAAATCGGCGTGTTCGATGGGGCTGGGATGCAGGCCAGCGGCTATCAGGCCCGCGATGTGCGCGATATCGGCCAGCAGTTGGGCCCCGACCTCCCGGGCGATTTCGCCCAACCGGGCGAAGTCGATGATTCGTGGATAGGCGCTGGCACCGACCGTAATCATCCGGGGCCGGTGCTGGCGGGCTGTCTGCGCAAGCTGATCGTAATCGATCAGCTCGTCATCCTTTCGCACCCCATAATGAATCACCTCGAAGAATTTTCCGGAGAAGTTCGCCTTATTGCCGTGGGTCAAGTGGCCGCCGTGACTCAAATCCATCGTCAGAATCTTTTCCCCCGGTTTCAGGAAAGCAAAGTAGACCGCCATGTTGGCGCCGCTGCCCGAATGGGGCTGGACATTTGCATGTTCGGCTCCAAACAATTGCCTGGCGCGCTCAATCGCCAGTTGCTCGACCGTATCGACATTCTGACAACCGCCGTACCAGCGTTTGCCGGGGTAGCCCTCCGCGTATTTGTTCGTCAAGACCGAACCTTGGGCCTCCATGACAGCGGGGCTGGTGAAGTTTTCGCTCGCGATTAGCTCGATGTTTTCCTGCTGGCGCTGCCGCTCCGCTCGAATCGCCCGGGCAATGTCCGGATCGACTGCCGCCAGCCTGAGCTCGACCGGTGTTGAGGAAGCTTCGAGTTTCTGGACACGGCGTTCGTGCCGGCCCCCTTCAAATTTGGCGTCCAGAAACGCATCGACGATCCGGCGGGCATGTTCCGGGTCAAAGAATTTGCCGCCAAGACACAGGATATTGGCGTCGTTGTGCTGGCGGGCCAGGGATGCCATTTTCTCGTCACAAACCAAAGCGGCGCGCGCTCCCGGAACTTTGTTCGCGGCGATGCTCATTCCGATTCCACTGGCGCAAACGAGCAATCCCAATTGGCCCTGATTCCCCGTGACGCTTTGCGCCACGGTTTGGGCAAAGTCCGGGTAATCGGTCGATTCGCTGGAATCCGTGCCAAAATCGCGGAAGAGAATGCCCCGTTTTTGCAGGTGCGCCTTCAAGGATTCCTTGAGTTCAAAGCCGGCATGATCCGCACCGAGCGCCACCAACATTGTCGTGGGCGGGGCTTGTCCAACGGCTGGGGTTGAGGTCTGTTCAATAAAGTTCAGCATCGAAGCAATTCCTTGTTCAATTTGATCGCGGCAGTTCACATAAATCTCGTAAGAGCTGGCGATAGGATCGGTGATATCCTTTTCGAAAGCCTCCAACGTATCGTCAAACTCGCGGAGCAAAAAGGTCTTTTCAGCCGCCTGCGGGTAGAGCATCGTAATGGCGTCGACGTGGCTGTGAGTCATCCCAAAAATGTAATCAGCCTGGTCGATCAACTCCTTGCGCAACGCACGACTCCGCTGAGCCG
>JBDTOW010000267.1:0-6042 GCA_039933075.1 Verrucomicrobiota bacterium
TGGAGCTGAGCGCCTGGAGATCGAGCCCGGTCACATTGTGCAGCGTGACGAGCGCCCCCTTGGGAAATGGCTTGTCCGGCAGCAGCTTATTGGTGGCATGCACCTCCGTGCCGGGCTCATGGTCCACCACCACCAGTTTTGCTTCGTCCAGGTAGAGCACCTCGCGAAGCTCTTCAGTGATCTGGAGCTGGTACGTCCCGTCCCTCGCGGGGAAGGTCTGCTCGTTTCCAATCCAAACAAATTCTTCCGGATCGGCCTCGATGTAGCGGCCCTCCGCAATGGGCAGGCCGAGCGGCGCTGCTCCCAAAATATCCGTAACAAACCGAAAACGCTTCCCATCCCACGCGTACAGGTATGGACAGGAGCCTTCCTGAATCGTCAATTCCAAGGCGAAGAGCGGCTCTTTGCAATTGACCGGCACCTCGGCGGAGCCTTGGGGCCAGTTGAACCAATGCACCAGGAACGAATCCAGACTCTGATATTTCCCCACCCCCACCTCGACAGGCAAACGCTGCATCGTCCGGATCAGGCGCAGTCCGCCCGTTGCGATCTCGACCTTGCAGCCGATCCCGCTGGCGTTGGAACGGGTCCCGATCAATCGCACCTTGACTTGCGAATTGGCGTTGCCGCCCTCATTGCGCAGGTAACGGAGGCCCCCATTCGCCAGGACGACAATCACATCCGAATCGCAGTCCATGTCAAAATCAGCTAAGTGGATTTCCGACACCGCGCCGCCATCGAATTTATCAAGGCCGAGTTGGGCAGTCTGTTCCTGAAATCCGGAAAGACCGAGATTGCGCCACACTCGGATTGTTTCTCCAACCGCCCAGAGGTCCAGCCATCCATCATTGTCGTAATCGAATGCTACAATCTGGCGGAAACCCGCATTTCCAGAGAACGCGATTTCCTTTCGCTCTCCGCCGTTGAAGCAGATGCTGATTTTTCCATCACTTACCACCGCCAGGTCCGGCCGCAGGTCGTTGTCGAAATCGCCGGTGCAAAAAACCGCGCCTGAGACCCAATTGGTCGGCTCGCGGGGAACCAATCGTCCGCCGCGCTGTTTTTCCAGGACCAACGGCGCCCCCTCCTTTCGGCTCACGATCACATCCATGTTTTCGTCGCGGTTCCAATCCTCCATCATCACTGCGTGGGCGTTGTGAAGCGAGGCAGGGATACCGGACGTGCTGGTGACATCGGTGAAAAACAGCGGGCCGAATTGGCGATAGATCCGCACCTCATTGGTGTTCCCCGTCACCGCGATCAAATCCAGTTTCCCAGTGAAATCCAGGTCCATCAGCGTTCCGTCAATCGCGCTAAGGGCGCTCATACGGCTCATCTTCGAGACATCCATCGCCAGGCCATTCGTCCCGAACTTGAATAGATGGCTTCCTTTGTCCCCAAGCACGATAATATCGTCGAAGCGATCATTCTGGAGATCGCCAACCAACATTTTGGAATAGTTCGCACCCGTGATGGCCGGGTAAGGAGCGCCATTGGGATGGAAGGTGCCATTGGTATTCCAGAGTAAGCGAAAGGTGCGACCCGCACCCGGCACCGGCCCCGTCTCGACCACGAAGAGACTGTTCCGACCTGAATGGTCCGCATCAATCACCCCGATCGGACCGGAGAAATTCTGCGCGCCATCGCCCAATGCCTCTGTGGTCGCATCAATAAACCTGATTCTGATTCCTTCTTTGTCCGGTTGATCCAGCTTGAACGGCGCACGGGCCTGCGTGTACTTGCTCCTCTCGAATGTGGCGTCACTCACCGCCGGCCCTCCTCCTTCGACGTTCGTCTGATGCAATTGAAGCTCCTGCCGCGCCTCATCCTGCCGTCCCGCGCGAAGAAGCGCCTGGCCCAACAGGTAATGTGCCGTCGAGTGGAGATGGTTTGGGTCCATCCTTAACCCTTCCTGGAACGCGGGGATGGCTCCATCCCATTGGTTCAAACCCATGCGGGCCATCCCAAGCTGAAAGAATGTCGCCGTTTCTCCTGGATCAATCTTCTTCGCATTTTCCAAGGCTTTCGCCGCTTCCTCCGGATTCGACAGCCGAAGGTATGCCGACCCTTTGACAAAGTAAGCCGCCGCTGAATTGGGTTCGTTTTTTAGAACTTCTTCAGCCTTGCTAATCGCCTCCGCCGCCTCTCCAGCCAACAAATAGCAATTGGCCAGGTTCATTCGCACATCTGCGTCGTTCGGGGCAATGGCCTCAGCCTTTTTATAGATCGCAAGCGCATTGGTGGCATCGCCCTGGTCCAGAAAATTCTTTCCGGCATTCATCAGGCTGAGGAACTGATCGGAAGGAGTATTCGGTGCGGCGGAAAGTTGGTTCGAGGAACCGGATGGACTGCGCTTGCATCCCGCAAGGCAAAACGCCAGCAGAAGCAAGCACGCTGATTGGGCGAGGTGCCTGGGCATGGCGCGCATTATAGAGTCCCAGAAACCATTTGACCAGATCGGCGATGACAAACAGGCACCCGGCGCCAGTATCAGACTTCGTTAAATGTCTCCTTCTTCGTTGAACGACCGCAAGTCCAATTTCCTGCTCTTGCTCTTGCTCTTAATCAGAGCACTATGAATACGTCCAAGTTTTGTTTCGACCACGAGAAACTCGTCGCCTGCTTGTCCGCTCAAAGCTTTTCTCTATGGAGAGAAGACCGCGGTTTCAAAGGCGGAAATCGGGGCGCGGTTCGGACTCAGCGAGTCGGCGGTGAAATCAGCGTGTTTCGGAATTCGGATTTCGGCCTTCTTTCGGGCTTGGGGAATTTGGATTTCGGACTTCAGGTTTATGATTGCCAGTAGCATTAAGATGATTCCATGCAACCCGGCCACGGATTTCCTGAAGTAAGAAGTGCAGACATGTCACCAAGACTAAACATTTGCCATGCCTGAGGCCGTTCATTGTGGCCGTTGCGGCTCCCCCTTTCCGGCGGAGACGCCGCCGGGCTTTTGTTCCACGTGCCTCCTGGAGTTCGGCATTCACGGCTATACGGAGGATTCCAGTCCTTCACGTGGGTCCGCGAAGGCAGGGCATCTCCGGCTTATGGGCGATTACGGGGATTACGAGTTGCTCGAAGAAATCGGCCGCGGCGGAATGGGGGTTGTTTGCCGCGCGCGCCAGAAAAGCCTGAACCGTATCGTGGCGGTGAAGCTCATCCTCATCGGCCAGTGGGCCGGGCCAGCGCACGTTGAACGTTTCAAAGCGGAAGCAGAAGCTGCGGCCCGACTCGACCATGCAAACATCGTGCCCATCTATGAAATCGGTGAGCATGACGGGCAGCACTTCTTCAGCATGAAACTGATCGAAGGGCAGAGCCTGGCGAAGTGGTTACTGAAAACGGATTACTCGCATCGCTCGCAGGATAAAGTAATCAGCAATCAATATTCAGTCTCCAATGCCGCCAGACTCATCGCTAAGATTGCTCGCGCTGTTCACTACGCGCATCAGCGCCGCGTGTTGCACCGCGATCTCAAGCCCACCAACATCCTCATCGATGCGCACGGCGAGCCGCATCTCACCGACTTCGGTCTGGCGAAGGTCATCGAGCGCGGCAGCAGTCTCACGCACACGGCAGCGGTGTTGGGCACGCCGAGTTACATGGCGCCGGAGCAGGCCAGCGGAAAAGCCAAACAGGTCACGACCGCGGCGGACATTTACAGCCTCGGCGCAATTCTTTACGAACTGCTCACGGGCCGTCCGCCGTTCATCGGTGAAACTCCGCTGGAAACTCTCGATCTCGTTCGCGAATCGCTGCCGGCTCCGCCGCGATCAATCCAGCCCAACGTGGATCGCGATTTGGAAACTATTTGCCTGAAGTGCCTCCGCAAGGAACCGGAAGGCCGCTACGGTTCCGCCGAGGCGCTCGCCGAAGACCTCGAACGCTGGCTGGACGGCAAACCAGTTCTCGCTCGCCCAGTCACGCCCGTCGAACGGCTGTGGCTTTGGTCCCGGCGCAAGCCCGCCGTCGCCCTGCTCGCGGCGACCGTCGCGTTGCTCGTCGTTGCAACGGCAATCGGTGCCACCGTGATGTCGTTCCGCATCGCGGCGGCACGTGATGAAGCGCGGCGGCAGGCGGAACAAAATCGTCAGCAATTGGTCCGGCTCAATGTCGCGACCGGCGTGCAACTGCTCGAGGCGGGCGATCATTTCACCGCGTTGCCCTGGTTGGCCGAGGCCTTGCGTCTCGAAGGTGGCGTGTTGGCGCGCGAAACTTCTCATCGCATGCGCCTGCACGCCGTGTTGCGCCAGTGTCCGCAACTGACCCAACTCTGGCTGCACGAGGACTTCGCTGCGTTCGCTGCTTTTAGTCCCGAGGGCGAGCGCGTCGTGACGTGTGGATACGACGGCGTGGCGCGCATCTGGGACATCCGCACCGGCCAGCCCATCACGCCGCCGTTGCTGCACACGAATCTGATCATGGCGTATGGAAAGCCTTCTCCCGTCCTGCGGGTGAGGCACGCGGATTGGAGCGGTGATGGACGCCGAGTGCTCACGGTGTGCAATTACTCGACGCGCATCTGGGACGCGAAATCCGGGGAGCCGATTGGCAAAGTCTTGGAAGAAGGGAACGAAATCAGCAGCGCGCAGTTCAGCCCGGATGGCCGCCGCGTTTTGACAGCCAGCCGCGACCGGACGGTGCAGCTTTGGGACGCTGAAACGGGCTTGAAGTCTGGCGAACCAATGCAGCACAAGAGCGGGGTTAATTGGGCGGTGTTCAGTCCGGATGGCCGGCGCATCGCCAGTGCGAGTCGCGAACATGGAGCGCAGATTTGGGACGCGAGCACTCGCCAGCCTGTGGGACAACCGCTCGCGCCTCGCAGCGCAATGCTACGCGTGGCATTCAGTGCGGATGGCACGCGCGTCGTCACCGGCGCCAATGATGGCGTCGCTCAAGTCTGGGATACGGAAACGGGCCGCGCGATCGGCGCGCCGATGAGACATGTTTCGGAAGTTCGTTCTGCCGTGTTCAGTCCGGATGGCCAGCGAGTCGCCACCGCCGCCAGCGACCGTAGTGCGCGAGTCTGGAACGCGCGCACCGGCCAGCCAGTCACGCTTTCTTTGAACCACAAGGCGCTGGTCGAGGTCGTCCGATTCAGTCCCGACGGACGAAGCGTCATCACGGGCAGCTTCGACAACACGGCGCGGATTTGGGACGCACAAACGGGCGTGCCTTTGATGCCGCCGTTGCCGCACAATAACGTCGTTTCTGAGGTGGCTTTCCATCCCGACGGCCGGCGAGTGTTGACGGTCAGCCGTGACGGCGCGATACGGCTTTGGACACTTCCCACGCACGACCGCACGCTGAAATCGGCGGACATGTCAGGCCAGCGTGCGCTCGCCTTCAGCCCGGATGCCAGTCTCGCTTTGTGCGTGAACGATCGGAATGAACCGCGCGTTTGGCACCTGCCTTCGAGGCGCACGGTGACAGAGCCGTTGGCCCGCGACACGCAAATCCAATTCGCGGCATTCACGCCGAATGGACGCCGTGTGCTGCTCGTGGACACGAACCAAACGCATCGCGTGTGGAATTTGTCCGCCGGCCAACTGGCTTTGCCGGAGTGGAAGGCAAACACTTGCGAGACTGCGCCTGTGTTCGCTCTTGATGACGCGCGCCTGGTGGCGATCGAAGGTGCGACCAACGTTTGCGTCTATGCAACATCCGGCGGCGATGGAGCGACGCGAAAAACTATTAACGAAGTTGCGGTGACGACGCTGGCGTTCAGCGCGGACGGGCGACTATTTGCAACCGGGTGTCAGGATTTGCGAGCGCGCATTTGGGATGCAGCCACTGGCCAACCGGTAGGCCCAACCCTGTTACACGACGCCGAGTTGAGTTACCTGAGTTTCAGTACGGGCGGAGAATGGCTCGCCAGCGCGAGTCATGATGGCGTGGTAAAAGTTTGGCAAGCGACGAATGGAAGTCCTGCTGGCCCCGCCCTGTTGCATCCACGCGCCGTCGTGTTCACCGTGTTCAATCCGGATGGCAGGTACCTGCTCACGGTGAGCGATGACAAGAAAGTGCGCGTATGGGACTGGCGGG
>JBDTOW010000268.1:0-6032 GCA_039933075.1 Verrucomicrobiota bacterium
TGCGATGTTCGGATGGTCCATCAGTGCCAGCGCCTGGCGCTCGGCGTCGAAGCGGGCGACGACCTGCTTCGTGTCCATGCCCAGCTTGATCACCTTTACCGCCACGCGCCGGCGCACGGGCTCCTCCTGCTCGGCCATATAAACGACTCCACAGCCACCTTCGCCGATTTGTTGAAGCAACTTGTAGCGGCCAATCCGGTCGCCCGGGTTTTCGCTAACCTGGACAATGGAAGCGGCCGCGCCCGGCCCCGCAGCTTGAGCGCTGGTTAACAGGGCCTCTCTTACTCCGGTGGCCGCCGGTTGTACTGGGAGGAACCTGCCGGCGGCGGTATGAGCTTGAATCAGTTCCTCGACTTCCCGGCGCAAGTCCGAGTCGGTGCCACACGCTCGGGAGAGGAACGCTGCGCGCAGGAGCGCGTCCTCGATCTCCAGCGCTTCAGCAAAAATGGTCTGAAGTGAATTCTGCTGCTCGCTCATTGATCAGCTCCTTCATGCCTCGTTGCGCCTTCAAAGTTCGACCTCGAGATGGAGCATAATCGCCCATTATCAATGCGCAAAACCCGCTTCAAAAGTGCCAGAAAAAGGCGCGAGCCGGCGCTCATCAATCCGCGATCCGTTTTGAAAGTTCGCGGTAGAGCCAGGCGCGGGCGAAGGTCCAGGATCGTTTGGCCGAGCGCTCCGAAATACCTAAGCCCTGCGCTGCCTCCTTGTAATTCAACCCGGCGAAGAATCGCAGTTTCACCAACTCGGCGCCCTGCGCGTCTTGGATCGCCAGTTTCTCCAGGGCTTCGTTCATCAAGAGCAGCGACTCCGCATCGGCTTCCACCGCCACATCGACTCGGTCCAAATCCAGGCGTTCGGTCCGGGCAGCGCGTTTAAGGGCGTGTTTGCGACGCGCGATGTCGATCAAGATTCGCCGCATCGCCTCCGCTGCGGCGGCAAAGAAGTGACCGCGATTTTGCCACGCTTTTTGTTCTGAACCGACCAATCTCAGCCAGGCCTCATGAACCAAAGCGGTGGGTTGCAAGGTGGAAGTGTCCCATTCGTTGGCCATCCGGGCCGCCGCCAGCTTTCGCAGTTCGTCGTAAACCAGCGGGAGCAGATCCTCGGCAGCCTTCGACTCCCCTTGATGAATCGATTCCAGAATCCGGGTAACCTCGCTCACGCCGGGAATTGTAGCCGAAATTCCAATAGACGACAACGAAATTGGAGGCACGAAATTGGAGGCTGCTGGTTCAATTGAAAGAGCTTGCCGTTCGCGTTCCGAGCGCAACGCAAAAAGATTATTTTCGGACTTGCCTCGGCCGGAGTCATTCGGTTAGGAAAGCTCATTCACTCGCGTGTGGCACCAACCATTATGACGAGGTTGTCGTTCTGTTAACTCATTAAACCATTATGAATCGATTCAACTTTTCGTTAACAGGTGGCCTGCTTTGGAGGACAACCATTGCGGCGATCCTGGCAACCGTGGTCGTTTGTTTTACCGTTTCGGCCCTGGCAGGCCCCAAAGGCACCATCCATGTTCGTCCGCTTGGCGACCGCAAGCTGACGATCGACGGCGACATATCCGACTGGCCGCTCGCCCAGTTCAAGAAAGTTGCCGAACAACCAGTTTTTCCCGCCGGCCAGACCGCTGACTCCACCACTGCGGACGGCGATCACCTGGTGTTCGACATGACGCGCGTCGGTCTCTTCAACGGCACCACAACGGAAGCCTTCCAGGCCAACGAATCGGATTTTGGCGTGACCACTTATTTCGCCCACGATTTCAGGAATCTTTACATCCTCGCCGTTTTCATTGACGACACTTTCCGAGACGACAACGACACCAGCGAGTTCGGCGGCAGTGGATTTCTCAATGATGGGTTCGAGTTCTTCCTCGATGCGAAAGGCGACAGCACCGATTGCATCTCGGACGACGCATTCCCGGCTATCGATCAAGTCGAGCCCAACCTTGACGACTTTCAGGTCACCGTGGCGATCAATTCTACATTCAAGCCCGCCGGCTCGTCCACCAATGTGTTGGGCGCGCGGCAGAGCGTCGAGCGCGCGGGTAACCTTGATCTAATCGGGCCCGACAAGGCTGGCCCCGGCGGCATCTATCGCGATCAGCTCGACGCCGGCCCCGGACCCGACATCGCGGCGCGCAAGTATGACGACCTGCGAGCGGCCGGAGCTCTCAATCCTGAAATCGCCGCGAAGCCGAGCGTGAAATTCACCGGTTACGTAATTGAAATGCGGGTCCCGCTCCGTGGCAAAATTCCTGACGTCGTGGCCAATCACGCGATGGGGTTCGAGATCTTCTGGCGCGACGTGGATGAAGCCGGTGATCCAGGCGCAGGCGGCAGCAACATCAGTTGGGCATCCTGGGCGCAGAACACCGACGTTCCTTGCACGGATCCAAAAACGTCCCTCTTTAACACCGCCAATTGGGGGCAGCTTGTGTTCGACGACACGGATCCATTGGTGCCCACCCCAGCGGCCAAGCCGACCATCCTATTCGTGAACGATAACTCGTTTACCACCGTCCGCGCGGACATCGATCTGATTGAGTTCTTCCAGGATTCCGGATTCGCCGTCGTGCCATTCTCATCCGCTGGAAGCACACCAGAGGACTTGCAGGCCGCCGCCGCTGGCAAGCAACTGGTATTCATCTCGGAAACCATCGGCTCCACTTCCGTCGTCAATCCCGCCGGAGACGCGATTGGCGTTTTTAGCCTCAAGGATACCGACGTGCCGATCATCTCCTTCGAAGCCTACATGTATGACAACGCGGATTGGGTGGTGAGAACGGAAGACGGCTCGAACGATTTCTCGAAGTGGGGAAACTCGGGCCGAAATGACAACGATGGCCTGCCCAATGGAGTGGCGACGGAGATTCAGGATGCCCGCGATTCACTTTACATCAAAAACAGCACCCACCCCATCACGCAAGGCTTCAGTGGAAAGGTGCAGATCTACGTCGAACCCTACAGTTTCAATTACGGAATCGTATCACCTGACGCCGACGTCCTCGCCACCATTCAGCAAGACGGCTCATTCCCGACGCTCTTCGTCTACGAGAAGGGCGACAAACTTACGGACGGAAGCGTGGCGCCAAACAAACGCATCGGTTTGTTCCTGGGGCAGGTCGCCAGTCCCAATGCCAATGTCGACGTGGCGTTTACCAACCTCACCGCGGCCGGCAAAACGCTCCTCCTCAATACGGTGAAGTATGCGGCCGGGACCAGCACGCCGCCACCGCCTGCGTTGCAACTATCCGCTACTCGCGTGGCGAACAAAATCCATCTGACCTGGACCGACAGCACCGCGAAGCTTGAATCCGCGAGCGTAGTCAACGGTACTTTCACAGCAGTTCCCAACGCTACGTCTCCCTACGAACAGGATCTTTCAAGTGCTCAACAACAATTTTTCCGTTTGAGGAAGTAGCGATTAAGGGTCGGTTCTTGATATTGATACATGAGGCGGGCGGGGCACTCATTCGAGCCAGCTCCGGGATGTGCTGCGCGTCGGGACGGAAGAGTTCACTTTCGTTGCGCTTTACGGTGGTGGCCGCGGTGTCTGGTGACGGGAGAGTGATCGCTTTTTTCATGTACGTGCGCTGAAATTACTCGCTCCGAACAACGCTGTAAATGGAACTAAAGGTGGAGGAGTCTGGTAAAAACTCTTGGAATTTAGCCTTCATTAACTAATTATCAATCTATGAAAAAGACAGCGGCGGCCATACGGCAAACCCAACCGGAGGCACCCAGGAAAAAATCAGCGGCAGCTCAGAACGGCAAAGTTCATCCCGTCGTAATTTATCCGTTTCGGCAGCCGAGCGATTATTCCGACTTGGAACAGCTCTATCAGTTGGTCGCCCGCCTTGACGCGGAAAAAGATAGGTACTCGCGTCCGATCACCGTCATGGATCGCAAGACCCATTACGCCATGGAAGGGAACAAACATTTCGTTGATTTCAGGAAAGACACTGTTGCCCGGCATTCGGATATTCTCGATGCGTGGTGTGTAGACACCTGTCAGATGTGGTACTCCGGGCTGGGCATGGCTTTTGAAAAAGGCGGGCCCGAGGATGTGTATTGGCTGATTCCCGGCGACTTTAACTACGGCACGGCGGTCGGCAAGGAAGTCCTGGGCCGGCTGCACGACCTTCCAGAGATTATCCTGGAGCTCAAGCAGGACCTGTGCATCGGCGAGATCGCGACCGACCAAAACAACTCCAAGCAACTGATCGACACCTACGGGACCTTCGCTCTGCTTTACACATGGTTTCCCGCCGAAGCCCAGGAAATCCGGCAGTACACCGAGCGACCACGTTCCGAATTCTTTGCCATCCGCCACAGTTTTTTGCGCGAGGTGCTGCGACAACGCTGGTATGCCTATGAGCAGACGGTAGTCATGTTGTTGCAGGCCGTTTTCAGCAACAAGCACATCAGCCGGTTTTTCGTGGGCAATATTTCCGACCTGCCGGAAGGGCGCGAATCCCTTGCTTCGGCGATGCAACAAGTGGAACGTACCGAGCGCGTGCTCAAGACCCTCTGGCGTGAACGGAACCAGCCAAAGACCGGCTGGACGGAACAGTATCGGAGCCTGGAAATCCAATCGGAGCAGGTTCGCCGGACGGCGCTCAGTATTCTCCAGAATCTTTTGGGTTAAGGCTCCGTCACGGCCCCAATGCTCACAACTTTATCGCGTCACCTCCAGCTTAACCGCAAAACCAAATCCGATTTAAGGAAGATCGCAATTCGTATATGAGTATAAGTTCGTATGGTCCCAAGAAGACGTTGCGGGCGATTAACTTCATCTGCAACGCCCCGCAGGCTCAGTCGGTCAATCTGGTGGGCGACTTCAACAAATGGAACCCCGCGGCGCATCCGTTAAAAAAGATGCTGGACGGGGCGTGGTTATTATCGGTTGAACTCCACCACGGCCATCACCGGTACGCTTTTCTGGTGGATGGCGCTTTGACCCTGGATCCCCGCGCGCAAGGAATTACCCGTAATGATAAAGGCGAACGCGTCTCCCTGGTCCCGGTCAGTTAATCGCGGTCTGGGTCGCCAACGGGTCTTCCGTTTCGTCTGCACCGATTTGTTCATCCGGGGCAATACGCGACAAGCACAAGTTTCTGCGACGCTCCACTTTGGGCTGATCTGAAATCGTACCCAAAGCCCTTACCGTCTGAAACCACTCTGTCACAGTGCTGCCGGGTTTGTGCAGAGGTTTTTTCAAATCTATCACGTGACTTCGCCTCTCCGTCGAACGACGTGGCATCGTCACTGCTATTGAACATTCCACGACGGAAAACACGAATATTCCGGCCAGATGAAAACTGGCCGGGGAGAGAATTGCCATGCGTTTCAAGCCATACGAAGTCGGTGAGTTCTTCGACGAAATGTTGGGGGAAAACGGGCTGCCGCGAGCTTGTGGGCGGACTTTGGTGAACAACATTGAGAACCTTCCGGAGGGCGAGTTGCTCAACCGGCAACGAGCCGCAGAGCGCGCGCTTTTGCATATGGGCATCACGTTCAACGTCTATGGTGAACGGGCCGGCGTGGAGAAAATCTTCCCGTTCGACCTGGTGCCGCGCATCGTTTCCGCCGCCGAATGGAGCCTCATCGAGCGCGGCCTCAAGCAGCGGATCACCGCGCTGAATCTTTTCATCAACGACCTTTACCACGATCAGAAGATTCTCAAGGACGGTGTCGTCCCCGCGGACATCGTGCTCTCGTCGAAGGCTTATCGGGAACAGTGCGTCGGGTTCAGCCCGCCCCGCGGCATCTGGTGCCACGTCACCGGCACGGACCTCGTGCGCCACCGCGACGGGCAGATTTATGTGCTCGAGGACAACCTGCGCTGCCCGTCGGGCGTCTCCTACGTGCTTGAGAATCGTGCGGTGATGAAGAGCATATTCCCGCAAGTGTTCGCGGCGTCGAAGATCCGTCCGGTGGCAAGCTACCCGAGCCGATTGCGGGACATGCTGGAATTCCTGGCACCGGAGCATGTCGCCGAACCGCGCTGCGTTCTGCTCACAC
>JBDTOW010000269.1:0-6022 GCA_039933075.1 Verrucomicrobiota bacterium
CGTCCACCGCGAGTTGTCCGCGCTCGTCGAGGATAGCCTCGGCAATCGAGTTCACGATCCGGAATCCATACTGGCGCGAGAGAGCGCGGCTCAGGTCCGTTTCCGGAAACTGATCGACATACATCGCGCGCAGCGGAATTGGTGTCCAATGCGGCGTGATGTCGAGTTTCAAACCCTGGATGAACTTTCCGATGAGGACATCCGCATGCGACCACGGACGGTACTCGGTCACGACGGCGGCGATGCGCAACTGGCGCGCTTCGGCGGCAAATACGCGGCCAAGGTCTGGAGCCGCGAGGGCACCAGCCGCAAGTGCGCCAGTAGCCTTGAGGAATTCGCGACGGGAGATCATGAAGCGGATTTTGTACGACGCGCCTTCTTTCAACCAGCCGAATTTTCGCCTGACTTGTCGCGCCGTTCCCCCTTAGCAGTTTTAGCCGCCGGTCAATCGTCGTCTCTGACACAAGGACAGTTGCATGACACTTCCACATGCACACCGGCCAATTGCACACCGGCCAAAGCGAGATATTGAGCGGCTCGGACGCTTCCTCCGCTGTGTCCGAGGATCAATGGAAGTGTACCAGCCGCCTTTCTGTCAGAGTGACGGAACACAATTCGTTTGGATGACGCGATAGAACTTTTGCGGCTGACCCACGACCACGGGATCAGAGATACAGTTCTTGGAGCCGGTGCTTTGAACGCAATCCACGAGGGAAGTCCAGAGGTTGGTGGTCAGGTCCGAACGATACTGCACTTGATACGTGAGATTCGAAGTGCTGTTCCAGCATACGTCCACTTGAGACACGCGGATCGACGTCTCGAGAACGGCTTGAGGCTCACCGTAGATGAAGTCGTCCATGACAGCCACGTCAGTTCCGTTTCCGTCGTTCGGCCCGAGCGCCGAATTGCCATACACGATCCGGACCCTTCGTACGATCGGGCTGTCGAACGAGACGCCGAGAAAGGAAAGACCGTTGTTCGAGGCTGGAATCGAGAAGCTGCCCAGGGAGTAGCCCAGGACGTCGAAGTACTGAAAAGAGGTCGCGTCAAGCACGTCCGCATCCGCGTACACGGCGCCGAAGCCCTTGACGAGGGCAGGAATGTCGGTCCCGGGCACGAAGAACGTAAGATCGACAATGGCGCTGCCAATCGGTGAGAACAGGCGTTCCGCGCTGAACGTCTTGAAGATGTCTGGATACGTCACGTTGATGTTGCCGAAGCGGACAGCCGTGCCCGTTGGATTGGAGTTGTTCGCGCTGACTTGCACGCCGGCGCCCGGCGTGCTGAAGAAGGCTCCGCGCGAATTGAAAAAACCGCCGGGCAGAAAATTCGGCGCCGCAAAATCGTCCGGGACGCCATCCCAGTTGATCTCTCGACGCGGTCCGAGGTCGGCCCGGAATTGATCGACTGCCGCTTGAATAGCAGGTCCGTCAACTCCGGCGCCGGTTCGAATCAAAGCAACCTGGGTGAGCTCCGTCGCGAATGCCATCAGCGCCGTCGCGCGGAGGGCGGCGCCAGCCAGAAGCGCCGCGCCCGCCCACTTGAGAAAGCGGCGGCGGTAGTTGGAGAGGGCAGCGCGCGTATCTGCGGGCGCTCCATTCGTGATGGTTAGTTCATTGGTGATCATAGCTTTCGGTTCTGACGTTTTGTTTACTGAATTCCCAAGCGCCCATTTAACCATCAGCGACGTATTGCCCCGCAAGACAATTGGCTTAGTGCCAGCACCTATTTGCGCTAGGTGCCAGCCCCTATGTCCGGTGCCTTTGCTGTGATTCAATGTGCGCTGCACGAGACGTGGTGCCGGATACTGACCTATGGGAATCTCCGGAAATTGTGTTTCAAAGGTGGGTTGCTCGAACCGCAAGCATCGTTCTCTGCCCCGTCCATTTCCTTCTCTTTGAGGAAGGGCGAAGGGCGATGTCCGACGCGCGCGGGGGAGTCAGCTCGACATTCGTCCGTCGGAAATCGACCTTTGCCTCGCCTGTGGATTCAACGCTTCCACTCCGCGCAGAAAGGTCAGATCACTTCCGGAAACCTTTCACGAACTGGATCAACGACTTAATCTCGTCTGGCGACAATTTGTCCTTGAAAGGAGGCATTTTCTGGTTGCCGCGGTCATCCTTCTTTCCTTCGGTAACCTGCTTCTCAATTTCGCCATCGGACGTCTTGCTTTGAGTCAAATCTTTCACGCCCAGTTGCCGGGCGATGGGGGTTCGAGCTTTCCCATCTTTGCCGTGACAGGAGGCGCAATGTTTGCCGAATATTTCTTCGGCTCCCGCGGCGCAGACCGGCGAGCCGCCGACAATGCCGATGCCGCAAAAGATGGCAAACGTGGATAGCCGTTTGATCCGCTTCGTCATCGTTGCCATGCGTAGAACTGACCGGCGAGTTGCCATTGCTCTGATTACTACATTGTGATCCAGGAGCAAATCAAGTCCGCGATGCGGACCGCCCTCCCGATTACTCCTTGGTCCGGTCTTGACGGTCCTCGTCGCGTTGAGTATTCATACGCCGAATCACCTGCTCCGGGCAAACATGAAAACAAGCCGTCCTGTTCCTCCCATGCCATCAGGAATAATTTCTCGTGGCTTCACCTTGATCGAACTGCTGGTGGTGATTGCCATCATCGCCATCCTGGCGTCGATGCTCCTGCCTGCATTGTCCGGCGCCAAAGGCAAAGCGCAAGCCACCGGTTGCCTCAGCAATAATCGGCAGATCGGCCTGGCCTTCCAGATGTATGCTCTGGACAACACCGACACGATCCCTGGCTGGGGATTCGAGTTTCACGATCCTTCCTACGCCTATCCGCCCGACCGGGTACTTCGTACGGGGGAAAAGATGGCTGATGTCAGTTTTTTTAAGACTGGGCTGCTTTGGAATCACCTGAACAGTGATGCGGTCTATCGGTGTCCGGCCTATGCGAGCCGCAAGTATAAAAAGGGCGTGGCATTTTGGGGACCGACCGATGGCAAGATCCCCATTTGGAGCTACGTGGAAAACGGCCAGGCCGCCATGTCGTGCCAGTCGAAGGCGGTTCAAGTCAATTCAGGCAACAATTTTGACATCAAATTGAGCAATCTCAAGACGCCCCCGGCGCAGACCGCGCTGATATTGGAAGCGTTTAACAACGACGGGGCTGGCTTCGACAATTCGATTGACCTTTTTGATGGCAAACTTGCTCCCGAAAAACAGGATCATCTGGGGATATGGCACGGCGGAGTTGGAACCTTGACGTTCTTTGATGGCCATGCGGTCAGCATGAACTGGAAACGTTACACCAATTCCGTGTCTGGATTGGAGAAAACCAAGGAGTTCTTTGGAGGCTCACTCGGATTCTATTGGTAGTGGAAGCAAAAATGATTTCACTTGCGAACAGACCAACTGGTTTGTACAACTGATGGATGATGACCATTGGATTATTCGAGGCGAAAACCAAACTCTCGGAATTGTGCGAACAAGTGGCCAAGCGTCGCGAGGCGGTCGTCATCACGCGCCGAGGTCGTCCGCTCGTGCGAATCGAACCCGTTGGTCCGGGAAACGGAATGAGTTCGTCGGTGTGGGAGTCCCGTGACGCCTGGGAGAAGAAACACGGTTCGATGCGGGAAGACTTCGAACTGCCCGCGCGCGCGCGGCAGACGTGGCGCAACCCGCTGAAAGACTAACTTTGGCGCTTTCGCATCTACTCGACACTTCGGTCTATTGCCAGCCAATCAAACCGAAGCCGCTTGTGCCAGTGCGCGAGCGCTGGACCGTGCTCGGCGATGATGCCCTGGCGGTGTCGGCGATTTGCGAGGCCGAATTGCTCTACGGATTAGAACTCAAGAAGTCTTCAAGGCTGGGAACGCTTTACGACGGTTTGCTCAAAGAGCGGTTGCGTGTGTTAGCGGTCGACTCCGGTGTGGCCAGGCATTTCGTCTCGTTGAAAGCATGGACCAAAGTGAACGGCCGTTCGCCGGCTGACTTCGACCTGTTGATCGCAGCAACAGCACGAGCCCACGGGCTGGCACTGGCCACGTTGAACGCCCGGCATTTTCAAGGACTCCCTGGTCTGGCGGTGGAAGATTGGTCACAATTTTGAACTGGAACAGACGGTGACGGATGCAGAAAGAGCACCATGATACGCAACATCCTCGCTGTAATCGCTGGCAATGTCGGATGGACCATTCTCTGGTTGAGTTACAACGCCATTCTCAAGATGGCGGGATTGATTCCATCAGACACGACCAACCGATTCGAAACGCCAGGGCCACTACTGCTCCTTCTCGTCGGCAGCGTTGTTTTCTCTGTCTTAGCAGGGTTTATAACTACGGTCGTTGCTCGCGGCCAGAGCTATTGGCCGGCCATTATCCTGTGCGGCGTTCAGCTCGCTTTGGGAATCTTCTTCCAACTGCAGTTCTGGAAGCTGATGCCGATTTGGTATCACCTCTCTTTCCTCCTCCTCCTCGCTCCGGCCACTGTTCTCGGAGCGTGGATTCGGCTCAAATAGGAAGGGCACTGGCCCAGCGGCGCTGAGGGTGTGGGCATTGGGGCGCGAGGTCTTTTTTCAAACGCCGTCACCCTTGCCGCACTGCTGTTGCATTAAGGTCTTACGCTTGGAAGGCCCGGCCCCGAAGGGGCCCGAATGTGAATAGCCCGTGGGTGCAACCCACGGCACAAAAGACGAAATCGATATCGACCCCAAAAGGGTCGAACAACACTTGACGACGAGGTTTATTCGACCCCTTTGGGGTCCCAATCCTTTTTCCGGTCCGACCCGTGGGTTGTCCACCCACGGCTATTCATATTCATCCCCGCTGGGGATGGGGAACGCGGTCCAAATGCTTAATCCAAAGGCGATCCACCTCTACCGTCCCGCTTGAACCCGCCAGATAATTTCCTCGTGCAACATTGGTGCAACTAATCCGTTCTTCAACTCTGCGTCACGTCGAAGCGTTTCCTCGCCGGTAACACCGGTTTCGGTCGCCGTGAAGGTGTCCATAAGCGAGACTGCCAATTTCGCACGCTCAGGTTCGGTCAAGGCCAGCGGTAACTGGCGGCGATCTTCATTTTGCCGAAGCTTGTCGTTATGGTGAACGTCGGCTACATGTCAACGCGCTCGAAGCGAAACGTATGCTAACCACTGAATCCCGCTCCCGTGATTTCCCCGCTCTCGCGTCGATGACGTACCTCAACACCGCCGCCGAGAGCATCCCACCGCTCTGCGTTGGCGAGGCACTGCAGGAATACTGGCGTGACAAGCTTCAAGGCATGCGAGGGCGCGACGCACATTTCGCCCGTCTCCACGCCTGCCGCGAGGTTTCCGCGCGGATGATCGGGTTGCAGCCCGATGAAGTTTCCTTTTGTTCCTGCAGTTCCGAGGCCTACAACCTTCTCGCCACCGCTCTGAACTTGAGCGAGTCGGATGAAGTTGTGGTAACGGATCTCGATTTCCCCGCCGGAGCGACGCCCTGGCTGCGCGCCTGCGCGCCGCCGCGAGTGCGTCTTTGGAAGGCGCGCGACGGCGCGCTTTGTCTGGAAGATTTGCTCCCTTTATTAAACGAGCGAACCCGGCTCGTGCAAGTCTCGCTCGTGAGTTTCTACAACGGCTTCCGTGTCGATTGGGCGCCGATGCATGCCGCCGTCCGCCGGGACGCGCCGAACGCTCTGATCTCGGTCGATGTCACCCAGGCGCTCGGACGCGTTGTCCTCGACTGTGCCGGTGCGGACTGCCTGATCTCGAGCACCTATAAATGGACGCTGGGAATTCACGGCGGGTGCATTGTTGGCATTCCCCGCGCCCGCGCCGAGCGGCTGACTACCTTCGCCGGCGGCTGGTTTCATCTGGAGAACGCGTTCGATCCCGACCGTTTCGAACGCGTAAAGCCGAAGTCAGGGGCGGCAAGCTTCTCCGTTGGCATGCCGGACTTCCCCGCGCTCTACGCGCTCAACGCCTCGTTGCGTTATTTGGAGAACGTCGGTGTCGGAGCGATCTCGCGCCAGGCCGACCCACTCGTCGAACGCGCGCATCGCGGGCTGCGGGACC
>JBDTOW010000270.1:0-6016 GCA_039933075.1 Verrucomicrobiota bacterium
ACAATCAGGCCGACGATGTTTCGATGTTTCTGGAGAGCTTTTTGCTCATCGCCGGTTCGACGATCCGCGACCGATGCCGCATTGAACTGCCGTTCGGGCGCGGCAAGACCTCTCCGGTTGCCGCGGCTGATGTCGCTGGGGTAGTTGCTGCCGTTCTCACCGATCCTGCGCCGCACTTGGGCCGGATATACGAACTCACCGGTCCGCGATCGCAGGACATGCACGGCGTCGCCCGGGAGTACACGGACGCGCTGAGCCGCGAGGTGACGTACTCTGACATCGGCGCCGACGATTGGGAGCGGAAGCTGAAAGGGGAGGGATTGCCGGAGCACCTGACCCGGCATCTGATTACAATGGGAGAATTACACCGGGCGGGTCGGTATGACCGCCTGGCGGACGGTGTGGAGCGGGTGACGGGCAGGCCGGCGCGATGGGCGTCCGGGAATTTGTCTCGCTTCACGCGGATGAGTTCGGCGGTCGTCGCCAAAACTCCCGGATCGATGTTGCATCGAACGAAGTGTGAACCGCGCTAGCACGGCTCGCGGGAGCGCCAACTCGTTGAACAAAGCGGCATGAAGCCGGAGCCATGTCTGGCTTCTTTCGGTTTTGAAATGCTCACTAAGCAGTGGCTCCGAGTTGAGGCCCTTGATTCTCGTCAGCTCTTGAAAACTCTCTGTTCTCTCTGTTTCCTCCTGTTCGATTCTGCGTGGTTACGCCTCAGCCTCTCTGCCACGCCAGCCAGCGCCCCATCCACTTTCTCACCGTCGGAGTTAGCCGGGTCCGATTGTAGGCATCGCCGCATTGACGGATCGCCTCCGCTTGCGTCGGGTACGGATGAATGACCGAGGCGAGTCTGCCCAGGCCAATGCGAGCCGCCATCGCCACGCTGATCTCACTGATCATTTCCCCGGCGTGCCGCGCCACGATGGTCGCCCCGAGGATGTCATCGCAGCCTTTCCTGACATGGAACTTTACAAAGCCGTCTTCTTCACCGTCCAAAATAGCGCGGTCCACCTCCTTGAACTCGCGCACATAGGTGTCCACTTCCAGACCGCGGTCCCGAGCCTCACGCTCGTAAAGGCCAACATGGGCGATTTCCGGGTCCGTGTAAGTGCACCAGGGCATCGTCAGCGAACTGGCTTTCTTGCGGCCAAGGAACAGGGCATTCTGAATCACGATGCGGGCGGCGAAATCGGCGGCGTGAGTGAACTTCCAGGCCAGGCAAACGTCGCCGGCGGCGTAAATCCGCGAGTTGGTGGTTTGGAGGCGATCATTAACCAGGACACCTTTGCGCGGATCATACTGGACGCCGGCGGCCTCAAGATTCAGTCCCTCGACGTTTGGTGCCCGGCCCGCTCCGGCCAGAATCTCATCAACGGTGATCGTTTCATCCTTTCCGTGCGTTTCAAAGGAGACAACTTTATTGGCGCCAGCACGCTCGACGCGAGTGATCTTCGCGTTGAGCCGCACCGCCACACCCTCACGGATGAAGGCCTTCTGCACAATCGCGGCGGCCTCCAGGTCCTCACGATCGAGCAGGTGCGCATTCTTGTGGAGGAGGAAGACCTCGGAACCGAGCCGCTGGAAGGCCTGCGCCAATTCGCAGCCAATCGGTCCACCACCGATGATTGCGAGCCGGGCCGGACACTGGGTTAGACTGAACACGGTTTCGTTGGTCAGATAGCCAGCCTCAGCAAGTCCCGGGACCGGCGGCTGCGTCGGACGCGCGCCGGTCGCGATAACAGCCCGTTTGAACCGCAGAGTCTGTCCCGCGACTTGCACCGTGTCCGGGCTGGCGAAATGGGCCTCACCCAGGAACACATCCACCCCCAGCTTCGCGAAGCGCCCCGCCGAATCGTGCGGGCTGAGGTCCGCGCGGAGCTTGCGCATACGTTCCATGACGGCCGGGAAATCCACTTGGCCCGGCGCCGCCAATCGCACTCCGAAATGGCTTGCCTCCCTGACATCGAACGCGGCGCGCGAAGAACGGATGACCGCTTTGGAAGGAACGCAACCCACATTGAGGCAGTCCCCGCCCAAGAGGTACTTCTCGACCAGCGCCACCTTCGCCCCGAGACCTGCCGCTCCGGCGGCCGTCACCAGCCCAGCCGTCCCCGCGCCGATGACAACCAAATTGTAGCAGGGCGCGGAGGTAGGGTTCTGCCAATCGGGCGGGTGGAGACTAGACACGAGGCGGGCATTGTGCGCATCCGCCGGGGCGACAAGAACCGGCTGCGTGTAGGCGCTCATAACCGCTGCGGGTTGTGGCCGATTTCGCTGCTGCTGATCTTCTTTGCCAGAGCTTTCTTCGCGAGACGTGTGACGAACAACGTGACTGCTATAGTAGACAGCAGGCCGACGCTGTACAGAATCCATTCGCCGGTCGTGCGCTGGCGATGCCCGGCGCCGACATTGACCAGCGACCCGAGATAAACATACATCACCGTGCCCGGGATCATGCCGATCCAGGAAGCCAGCACATAGTGGTTCAACTTCACCCGCGTAAGGCTAAACGCATAGTTCAGCAGAGTGAACGGGAAGACCGGGGAGAGGCGCGTCAGGAGCACGATCTTCCACCCCTCATCGGCCACCGCCCGGTCAATAGTAGCGAATTTCTCATTCCTCTCGATCTTCCGCGCGATGGCATCGCGCGCCAAATAGCGGCCCACCAGAAAGGCCGCCGTGGCACCCAGTGTGGCGCCAATGGACACACAGACCGAGCCGAGGGCCACGCCGAACACGGCGCCAGCCCCCAGCGTGAGCACCGACCCGGGAATGAAGAACACTGTCGCCACAACGTAGATGCCGACGAAAATCACCGGCCCCCACGGCCCAAGCTTGCCAATCCAGTCCAGAGCTTCCTTCAACAAGCCCTGGCCGTGGAAATATTTCACCGCCAGCACGACGGCGACTCCGACAGTTGCGTAAAGGACCCACCTCCAGCGGGAGCTGATGTTGGAGGGGGCGGTCTGTGACCGCGCAACGGCGCCGGTTTCCGCTTGGGTCTGCATGGAATGATTACCTTTTACTTGTCTTTCAATTCTGCTTCTAGTCGCCGTCAACATAGCGCAACAACCCGCTCAATTTCTCGAACGCGGCCGGGTCAAGTCCGCCATGCTTCTCAAGACTGTCTTTTGCCCGGGCCTTGAGTTGGTCGAGATCCCAGCCCGCTTTGGCGACGCCGATTACCGGCACGTCGAGGTGACCACGCTTCAACATCGCGTGGAGCGCCGGGAAGATTTTTTTGTAAGCCAGGTCGCCCGTGGCGCCGAAAAAGACAAGAACGTCGGAATGAGTTGCGTTCATGGGCTGTCCCGGTTACGCGGATTTTTCCAGATGTCCGCCGAATTCGTGGCGCATGGCCGAAAGGAGCTTTTCTTGGAAGTCCGCGTTGCCCCGCGAACTGAACCGCTCGTAGAGCGCGGTCGTCAGCACCGGTGCCGGCACCCCTTCGTCGATGGCAGCTTTAATCGTCCAGCGGCCTTCGCCCGAGTCGGAGACACGTCCGGCAAATTTCGAGAGCGCGGGGTCCTTCACCAGCGCATCGGACGTCAAATCGAGCAGCCACGAGGCAATCACACTTCCGCGCCGCCAGACCTCCGCAACGTCAGCGAGGTTGAAGTCGTACTGATAGTGCTCGGGATCGCGCAATGGCGTCGTCTCGGCGTCAACCTCGCGCGGTTTCTTGCCGACATTCGCGTCGCGTAAAATGCCAAACCCTTCGGCAAACGCCGCCATCATTCCGTACTCGATGCCGTTGTGAACCATCTTTACGAAATGACCCGCGCCGTTGGGACCGCAGTGCAGATAACCTTGCTCAGACGTGCCACCGAGTTTCTCGCGTCCTGGCGTGCGCGCGATGTCGCCGGTACCCGGCGCCAGCGAATCGAAGATGGGATCTAAGCGTTGAACCACTGCCGTATCGCCGCCGATCATCATGCAGTAGCCGCGCTCCAGTCCCCAGACGCCGCCGCTCGTTCCGACGTCAACGTAATCTATTCCCTTCGCCGCGAGTTCCTTCGCGCGCCGGATGTCGTCCACGTAATAGGAGTTGCCCCCGTCAATGAGCGCATCGCCCGCTTCGAGAAAAGCCAGAAGGCTGGCAATGGTCTAGTCCACGACCGCGGCTGGGACCATCAACCAGATCGCACGCGGCTTATCGAGTTTCTTCACCAAGTCCGCGAGCGAGGAAGCGCCAGCGGCTCCTTCTTTGGCCAGGTCCTCGACCGCTTTCGGCATCCTGTCAAAGACGGTGCAGCGATGGCCTGCTTTGATGAGTCGTCGAACCATGTTGGCCCCCATCCGGCCTAGTCCCACCATTCCGAGTTGCCTTGGTGAATGTGTTTTCATCAGTGGATTCCGATAGTTGGAGGTTGATCAGGTTGCCCGGCTAAACCGAGTGTTCTCATGGCATCTTTTTCAGTTTTCGGCAACGGCGGATGAGGTTGTTCGTCGAACTGTCGTGCTTCAGTTTAGGGACCGCCTTGCTCTTGAGTTCAGGAACGATGCGCTGGGCGAGTACTTTGCCCAACTGGACGCCCCACTGATCAAAGGAATCAATGTGCCAGATCACGCCCTGCGTGAAGACACTGTGCTCGTAAAGCGCGACCAGCTTGCCGAGAACCTCAGGAGTCAACCGATCAGCGAGGATCGTGTTCGACGGACGGTTGCCTTCGAAGACACGGTGGGGCACAAGCCAGTCGGGCGTTCCTTCAGCCTTGACTTCCGCTGCCGTCCTGCCAAACGCCAATGCCTCAGCCTGCGCAAGGACGTTCGCCAATAATATGTCATGATGAAACCCGAGCGGCGTGAGGGCGCGGCCAAACGCGATGAAGTCACATGGGATCAACCGCGTGCCCTGATGGATTAACTGGTAGAACGAATGCTGGCCGTTGGTGCCCGGTTCGCCCCAGTAAATCGGACCCGTTTGGTAATCAACCTTCTTCCCGTCGAGCGTGACCTGCTTGCCGTTGCTTTCCATCGTCAACTGCTGCAAGTAGGCTGGGAATCGTTTCAAGTACTGCTCGTAAGGCAAAACTGCCACGGTGTGCGCACCGAGGAAGTTGTTGTTCCAAATCGACAGGAGACCCATGAGCACCGGCAGGTTTTTCTCAAACGGCGCGGTGCGGAAATGCTCGTCCATCTCGTGAAATCCCTTCAGCAACGCGCGGAAGTTGTCCGGACCGGTGGCCAGCATCGTCGAGAGGCCAATGGCCGAGTCCATTGAGTAACGTCCGCCCACCCAGTCCCAGAATCCAAACATGTTGGCCGTATCGATACCGAAGGCGGACACTTCCCCGGCATTGGTCGAAACCGCTACGAAATGTTTTGCCACCGCCTTCAGATCGCGGCCGAGTCCCTTGAGCAACCAGGCGCGCGCGCTTTGCGCGTTGGTCATTGTCTCCAGGGTCGTTAAGGTTTTGGAAGCGACGATGAAAAGCGTTTCCGCCGGAACGAGGTCGCGGACAGCCTCCACGAAATCCGTGCCGTCCACATTGGAAACGAACCGGAACGTCATCGCGCGGTCGCTGTAATTTTTGAGCGCTTCGTAAGCCATCACCGGGCCGAGGTCGGAGCCACCGATGCCGATGTTGACGACATTGCGAATGCGTTTGCCGGTGTGACCCTTCCACGCGCCGCTGCGAACGCGCTTCGAGAAGGCAGCCATCCTGTCGAGCACGGCGTGGACTTCAGGCACGACGTTCTTGCCGTCCACGATGATGGAAGCTCCTCTCGGCGCGCGCAGGGCTACGTGCAGCACAGCGCGGTTTTCCGTAAGATTGATCTTGTCCCCTCGGAAGATCGCATCTATCCCCGCCCGCAAGCCGGATTCCTTCGCCAGTTCAAACAACAACTTGAGCGTTTCGTCGGTAATCCGGTTCTTCGAGTAATCGAGAAATAGGCCCGCCGCTTCGACGGCCATGCGCCCGCCGCGCCTGGGGTCGGCGGCGAAAAGTTTTCGAAGCTGCAATTCCTTGGTTCGCTTGCAGTGGGATTTGAGGTCTTTCCATGCCTT
>JBDTOW010000271.1:0-6006 GCA_039933075.1 Verrucomicrobiota bacterium
AACAAACAGCAGGAAAATAACTGGCCGCAAAAGAACGCATGGCTTACAAACCGAATTTGCGATTCTGCTCCGTGTTCCCTGCGTTCCTTTGCGGTGTTTTGAATTAATATGCTCAAAGCTGGTATCGTCGGTCTGCCCAACGTGGGCAAGTCCACTCTGTTCAACGCCGTTACACGCACGCGCAAGGCAGTGGCGGCGAATTATCCCTTCTGCACGATCGATCCGAACGTCGGCATCGTCACCGTGCCGGACGCGCGCCTGAAGGTGCTGGCCGAAATCTCCAAAACCTCGGTCATCATCCCCGCCGCCATTGAGTTTGTGGACATTGCCGGTCTCGTCAAAGGCGCGTCTCAAGGCGAAGGTCTCGGGAACAAATTTTTGAGTCACATCCGCGAGGTCGATGCGATTGTTCAAGTCGTTCGTTGTTTCGAGGATCCTGATATTCATCACGTCGCCGGTACGATCGACCCCATTCGCGATATCGAGACGACCCTGACCGAGCTGGTCCTGGCCGATCTGGAAGCGGCCCAGAAACGCCATGAAAGAATCGCCAAGGACGCCAAGCGCGGCGACAAGGCTGCCATCGCCGAAGCTGCGGTTTTGAAAAAACTGGAACCGCACCTCGACGCGGGCAAGCCGGCGATCACGCTCCAGCTTACCCCGGAAGAAAAAGAGGTTGCCAAAAGTTTCTTTCTGCTGACCGACAAACCGACCATTTTCGCCGCCAACGTGAAAGAAACCGATCTGGCCAACGCGGACGCAAACCCACACATCGCAAAAGTGCGCGAGTACGCCCGAACCCATCACGCTTGCGAGACCGTTGTCATCAGCGCGCAGATCGAGAGTGATCTCGTCGATCTTTTACCGGAGGAAGCCACGGAATTTCTCAAGGAACTTGGCGTGGCCGAATCCGGCGTTGGCGCGCTGATTCGCAGCACTTACCACCTGCTTGGATTACGCACGTTTCTTACCGCCGGCGAAAAGGAAGTTCGCGCCTGGACTATCCACGCCGGCGACACCGCCCCGAAAGCGGCTGGTGTGATTCACAGCGATTTCGAACGCGGCTTCATCAAAGCGGAGACGGTTGCTTACGAGGATTTGGTAAAGTGCGGTTCCATTGCAGCGGCCCGCGAGAAAGGCCTTTATCGCATGGAGGGAAAGGAATACGTGGTGGAGGACGGCGACGTTTTGTTATTCAAGTTCAATGTCTGATCCCGTGAATTTTGCGTCCCTCAAAAGCACTTTCGTCTTGTGTGTGGCTGTTTCCAAAGCAATCGTCCAGCCATGACTTCAGGCAAGGTCACGGCTCAAATAATCTGCCGGATGAAAGGAAGGCAAAGGATCGCGGCGCTGACGGCGTATGATTTTCCCACGACCAAACTTCTCGATGAGGCTGGCATCGACTTCATTCACGTCGGGGACACGCTCGGCATGGTCGTCCTTGGTTATCCGGATACCACGCTTGTGACCATGGAGGAGATGGAGCATCATGTCCGCGCGGCGGCCCGCGCCAAACCCCGAGCGCTGCTCGCGGCGGACCTGCCTTACCGCAGTTATGAAACCGTCGAAACCGCCGTGGCAAACGCCCGTCGCTTAATCGTTGCTGGCGCCGAAGCGGTGAAAGCCGAAGGCGGGCGGGAGATTTTGGCTCAGGTCCGCGCGATTGTGGCGGCGGGAATTCCGTACTGTGGCCACTTAGGCATGCTGCCCCAGCACGTCAAGGAGGAAGGAGGCTATCGCATCAAAGGGAAAGTTCAATCCGAGCGCGAAGCGTTGCTGGCCGATGCGCAAGCGTTGTCGGAGGCCGGCGCGTTTGCTTTGGTCCTGGAAATCGTTGTTCCTTTGGTTGCCAAGGAAATCACCGGGCAAACTCCCATCCCGACCATCGGCATCGGCTCTGGTCCGGATTGCGATGGGCAAATCCTCGTCACCAATGATCTGCTCGGAACGTTTCCCTGGTTCACGCCTAAGTTTGTGAAACCGCAGCTTAACGCCGCCGAACAGATGCGCTCCGTCCTCGTGCAGTGGAGACAGTCTCTGAACTCGGCCAAATGAAAAAACTCACACATATCGACGCCCGCGGCGAGGCGAGCATGGTGGATGTGTCGTCCAAACCGGTGATGCGGCGGGAGGCGATCGCTCAGGGTGAAATTCGACTCGCCAAAACGACACTTTCCTTGATCGATTCGCACACCATCGCCAAAGGAAATGTGCTCGCGGCGGCCCGGCTGGCCGGAATCATCGCCGCCAAGAAAACGGGCGAATTGATTCCGCTCTGTCATCCGCTGCCGATCACGCATTGCGAAGTAAATTTTGAAATTCCCCGGAGCCGTGACCGAATCATTATCACGGCCATCGCCCGGATCATCGCGCAGACGGGTGTTGAGATGGAAGCGCTGACCGCGGTCAGCGTAGCGGCGCTCACAATTTATGACATGTGCAAGGCGGTGGATAAAAAAATGCGGATCACGGACATCAAGCTGATTTCGAAATCCAAAATGTGATCTTGATTCGTGGGGGGCGTTGAATCGTTGAATCGTCGCAACGGAAGCGAGTGTTACCCTTGCAAACACAAACCCGGCACCGGTTGAAACAATCAATACAATGCAAATTCAAGTTGGCATTATCACCATCTCGGATCGGGCGTCACGCGGGCTGTATGACGACCTTGGAGGACCGGCGCTCAAGAAGGCGGCCGAAGGTTACGGCTGGCAAACGGTGGCGGAGACTTTGGTGCCTGATGAAAAGCACAACATCCAACTCGCCATTCGCGAGCAAATCGCCAAAGGCTGCTCAATTATCCTCACCACCGGCGGCACCGGCGTTGCCCTCCGTGATGTGACGCCCGAAGCAGTCCGCGAAATCGCGATGCGCGAGTTGCCCGGTTTCGGCGAAGTGATGCGGATCGAATCGATGAAGATCACCAAAAACGCCATTCTTTCGCGAAACCTGGCGGTCGTCGTGGACAAAACACTCGTGATTTGTCTGCCCGGCAAACCAAGCGGTGCGGTGGAATGCCTCGGCTTCGTCGCCGGCGCCGTCCCGCACTGCGTCGAGGTATTGCAAGAGGTGCCGACGAGCTGCTAACAAGATCGAGATCACTTGAACACAGACCGCCCGTGCTCGCCTTTCACACTTGGAGTCCCCCGCCTGCCGACCTGGTCCTCCAACCCGGAGAAGTGCATGTCTGGCGGGCATTTCTCGATAACTACGCGTCGCACCTTGCTGACTTGCGTTCGAGTTTAAGCGACGACGAGCGGACTCGCGCCGGACGCTTCCATTTCGAACGCGACCGGGTTCACTTCGCTGTCGGCCGCGGATTAATTCGGAGCATCCTGGCGCGGTACTTGGGGCAAGAACCGGCACGTTTGAGGTTTGAATACGGTTCCAACGGGAAGCCCTGGTTGACGGACCCGCTCGGGAGGCAGCCATTGCAGTTTAACCTCTCTCATTCGCATGGCGTCGCTCTTTTTGCGCTCGCGTTCGGTCAGGAGTTGGGTGTCGATCTCGAACAGGTTCGTCTCATTGACGACGCCGAGCAAATCGCCAAAAACTATTATACCGCACGCGAGCACGCGCTGTTACGCGAGTTGTCCGGATCGCGAAAAGAGGAAGCCTTTTTCAAGTGTTGGACGCGCAAGGAGGCCTATTTGAAAGCAACCGGAACAGGAATTTCCGAATCGCTCGACAAAGTTGAAGTTTCGCTTGTGCCGGGTGAACCGGCGCGAGTCTTGAGCATCGCGGGTGACATCAAGGCCGCGTCGGCCTGGCAATTGGAAGAACTAATCCCGGCATCCGGATTTGTCGGTGCCGTCGCCTGGCAAGGACCGCCATTGCCGATGGCGCTCTGGCAATGTGCGGAGTAAATCAATCACTAACGTGATAACCGCATATTTCGCGCAGGCCCCAACCCAATCCGCTTTACCGAGCTTGCAATTGCCGCCGAACAATTTAAAGAGATCGCGCGCCCGGGTGTGGCGTGCAAGGTCAACCAAGGTTGGATGAACGATTTTTCCTTGAAATGTTTTGGTGTCGGGGACGGGTGGCCCTCGGCTGACCGTGGGCATTCTTCTTTTCTTTACCGCTTTGGAAAAACTCATCTGCTGATTGATTGTGGAGAGCCGGTGAGCGCGCAGTTTAAATCGACCGGCCTCAGCTACGACACGATTGATCGAATTTTCGTTTCGCATCTCAACTTCGATCACATCGGCGGGTTCTTCATGCTGATGCAAGGTTTCTGGCTGGAGCGAAGAAAGAAGGACCTGTCGGTTCACGTCCCCAGCGCCGCGATTCCCGCCCTCCGGCAGATGCTCGAAGGGGGCTACATTTTCGACGAATTGCTCCCGTTTCGACTTCGATTCGTTCCGCTGTGCGCCGGCGAGCCGGTGACGACGGGCGGCGCGCGAGTTACTCCGTTTCCGACGACTCACCTGCACAGTCTTCAGGCTGACTTTCAAAAGAATCATCCCGTGGGCTTCGAGTCCTACAGTTTTCTCATCGAAGCCGGCCGCCTCCGCATCGCCCATAGCGCGGACCTGGGCGCGCCGGAAGACCTGGGACCGACGCTTGAAAGAAGGGTCGATCTATTGGTGTGTGAGCTCGCTCACTTCAACGCCGAAGATTTGCTCCGCTACCTGCACGGTCGCGATATCAGGCGTATCGCGTTCGTGCATCTGGCGAAGAAATACTGGGAGAATATCAAAGCGACACGCAGGCTCGCGTCCAAAATGTTGGGTGGTATTCCTTTTTCCTTTCCTCAAGCCGGCGAGGAATTGACGCTGAAACAACGAATGACCGATGAAAAAACGTGAACAACCCCGGAGTCTCCTGGGAGAGGGCCCGGTGCATTGCCGTTGAATTAAGACAAGGACGCCTGTGTCTTAGCCGCAGCGGGGCGAACTATTTATAGTCATGGAATCATCAAGCCCGAAGGTCCATCGGAGCGACATGGAAATGAATATGCCGCCCCGCTGGGGCTTTCCGTGGTTTGGGGCCGTTTGGGGCCAGTGGCTATAACGATGCCGCTCCTCCGGAGCTGAAGAACGGCAGTTCGGTCACTTTCCGAACCGCCTTAATTCAACAGCATTGGGGTCAGGGTGAGGGCGAGTCTTGATCGGACCTTGAATTATTGGTCATTTCTTCATTAATCGCAAACATGAAAAAACGGAGCCGACTGGCGCACAAGCTCGCAACCTCAGACAAAGAATGATTAGCTTCGATTAGAAACTGCGATGTCTCAGATGCTAAAATCGTCGAGCGCCATGGGAGCGGCGACCATCACCAGCCGGATCCTCGGCATGGTGCGCGAAATGGTTTATGCGCCGTTCCTCGGCACGAGCTGGGTGGCGAGCGCATTTTTCCTCGCGTTTCAGATCCCGAACCTTTTCCGCCGATTGCTCGGGGAAGGAGCATTGACGGCCGCATTCATTCCGATTTTCAAAGCGAAGGAAAAAACGGAAGGCGACAAAGAAATGTGGCGCGCTGCCAACGCGGTGATTTCCGGCCTCGTCATCGCGTCTTCGATCGTTATCGGCCTGGCTCTGCTTGGCATTACCCTGGCGTTGAGGGTCAGTTCGTTGCAGCCCCGGACCGTGCTGATGCTGGAATTGTTGCGGGTCATGTTTCCCTACATGCTCCTGGTCTGCCTGGCCGCGGTGTTCATGGGAATGCTCAATGCCCGCGGACATTTTTTCATCCCCGCCATGGGAGCGACAATGCTCAACATCGTCATGATCGCCTCGGTGTTGTTCCTGGCGCCAAATCTCGGAGACACTCTCCACAAGCAGATCTTTGGTTTGGCGATCGGCGTGCTGGTGGCGGGCGTGGCGCAGGCGTCATTTCAATTGCCGACCCTGCGTCGCGAAGGCTTCCGCTATGAGTGGGTATCGCCCTGGAAAGACGAAACCGTCCGGCAAGTTGTGCAAAAGATGGTGCCGGCGGCTCTGGGCGTGGCCGCTTTCCAAATCAACGTTCTGCTCACACAAGGATTTGCCTTTTGGTATGGCG